>NZ_GG665955.1:52503-57805 GCF_000156555.1 Acinetobacter sp. ATCC 27244 | reverse complement strand
TCTACGTGTCATAAAATACTCCATATATTGATGTTTATAACATCATTTGGGGAGCAAAATATCACTTATAAGTGTTGTTCAAATTTCCTGATCCACCTCTATTCTTATGATGGATCAGGAATAACTTATGACAAATTTTTTGAAGTGAGTGCTACGCCGACGGGTTATCAACGATTAGGTGTTTATATTAATCAAGATACTAAACAAGTTGGTGCTATTTTTAATGGAATTAATTATGGATATGTTGGGACTGCTTCAACAAAGCCAGTAAATTATTTCTTTGAGATGAATTTGGGGCAATATGCAATACCAGCAGGAAATCCAGTTATTGGACAAGAGATTTCACAAGAATTAGTTCTGGATAGAAGTCAGTTGCAGTTCACATACCCAGCTGGAACAAAAGATTTGTGTGGTACAGTTCTTTAATCTACATAGGGTTGGATAGTAAGGCTAACTTATATTAAAAAGGGTTAGCTATTTATTAAAGTCAGGCAAAGGTAAAATACTAACTTTCGGACGTATCTCATTGTGGTTTTTCTAGATTGTGCTAAGCTAGAGTACATATTTTAAACATTTGTCTATGGATGAGGGCAATGAATAAAAATAAAAAATTAGGATGTTTGTCATTGCTGTGTATAAGTCCTTTGGCTTTAGCAATGCAACCGATGGATGATCAAAGTCTTTCAGCAATGACCGGACAAGATGGTCTAACAATTGGTGTTGAATCCAATATTCAATTTAATCAATTAGCAATGATTGATAATGATGGTCTGACTACAGATTATACAAATCGAGCTGGATTGGTGATTGCTGGTGTTGCTGGCCAAAGCTCAGAAGCTCCAGTGAAGATTTCTGGTTTAAATGGTAGCTCAGAAACCATGTTAGGTATTCGTGCGACGATAGATACTGATGCAGGTACATCAAGCAATGCATTTGTAAATATTGGTCTAGCATTTAATGATAATGTCACAGGTATACGAATTTCCCCATTTTCTGTCTATGCGGCAGCTGCAAATTCTTTATCCAGTATCAGTGGAACAACTTATACGCAAAACTCTATATTTAGTTCTGGTACTTTGATTAAAAGTGATGTTAAAGAAATCTTACGTTTAGGTGGCATTGATATTGTATTTGCTGCAAATACACCGACTATGAACATTCAATTAGGTTCAGCCCCACAAGGAGATATGATTAGATTCGGTGGTGCGATTGATTCGATTTGTGGGGCAGGTGATGGCTGTAATATTATGCTGGTCTCAGATTATGCAACATCTGGTGATGCCACGACAGCTCCAATTGGTGCAAGTTTTGATTTTAAATTCACTGGGCATAATGGTTCCCCTTTTGGTCTGACAGGTTTTTATGCTGGAATAGAAAGTGCTAACGGTACTAATCCTGGAGGTTTTGTTTTTGGACATGCTGGCACTACAGATAAATTTAATCTCCAGTTAAATAATGTGTTATTGGGTACAAACAATGCGCAACAGGCAAATGTATTCAATAATTTACCAAATGCATCTATGGGAAGTTTTGGTTTGACAGGTGCTTCAGTAACGAATCTAAGAATGAGAGTGAATGGTTTATAATTTTAGCTCTTTATTTATTTTGCAAAAGCGACTCAAGTAATTTACTTCAGAGTCGCTTTTTTTATTCTAGGATTTTTGTGTGGGGTAGATACCAATAGCACTTGCTTGTGGATACGGGACTATATATTTATGGAAAATTAAGAAGTACCAAGAGCTTCTATAATCTGTTCCAGTTGTTTTAGTCGCTTTACTTGTCCCCAAAGCTCTTGTGCTTCAGGATATGCCTTGGTCATCATACCTAACCATTGTTTATAACGACCAATCATGCCAATTTCAGTTTTAAATTGACCACTTAAAAAACGATGTTGTAATTCAACCAAATCTTGCCAACTTAATAAAGCATGATCAACATTTTGGCGGATACACTGGGTTAAATCTGGGGTAGTCACAGCACCACGACCAATCATAAGATCTGTACAGTGAGATTGGGTCAGACATGCCTTAGCATCAGTATTGTTCCAAATTTCACCATTGGCAATTACATTGATTTTTAATGCTTCAGTGATCGGTTGGATTTTTTCCCAATATGCGGGCGGAGTATAACCATCGGCTTTGGTTCTTGCATGTACGGTTAACCAACTAGCACCTGCATCTTCAATGGCATGAGCATTTTCCATGGTATGGTTTTCATCCAAATAACCCAGACGCATTTTAGCTGAAACAGGGATGTGAGAAGGCACAGCGTCACGTACGGCTTTTACTAATAAATGAACGGTTTCAGGTTCATCGAGTAGTACTGAACCACCACGATGGCGGTTGACCGTTTTGGCTGGACAACCAAAATTGAGATCAATTGCTGGCGCGCCAAGTTCAACAACTTTAGCTGCATTCGCTGCCAGCATATCGGGATTATTTCCTAGAAACTGAACGTGGACAGGTGTACCCGCAGCAGTTTTGCCATCCGTTTGTAATTCAGGACAAAAATTATAATAAATATGGTCTGGTAGAATACTGTCAGTAATACGAATAAACTCGGTCACGCACCAATCAAAGCTGCCCACATGAGTGAGAACATCACGCATGATTGGATCAGTTAGACCTTCCATTGGGGCAAGTACAAGTTTCACGGTAGTTACCTAGTTAAGCGAAAACAGCGTTATACGCATTTTAAGAAATGCTGTCTAGTGTTTATTCACATATGGAATACTTAACGTCCTAAGATCATTTCGAGTACAAATTTACTGCCAATAAAACCAATCGCGAGCAAGATAAAACCTGTAATTGTAAAACGAATCGCTTTGCGTCCACGCCAACCAAATTTGTAATGTCCAATCAACAAAGCACCATATAAAAACCACGAAATAATGCTAAACGCAGTTTTATGCGCAAGGTGTTGGGCAAAGAAATTATCAATGGTAAAGAAGCCAAATAATAAGGCGGCAGTGAGTAGAGCAAATCCTGTAATAATTAAATCAAAGAGTAATGATTCCATTATTTGGAAGGGAGGGAGTAAGTTGACCCAAATCCGTTTTTTTTGCTTCTTTTTTAGTTCTCTGTCTTGGAACCACAGGAGAACGGCATGAATAGTTGCCATTAAAAGTACAGCATAAGCTGAAAGCGATAAGATGATATGTAGATCTAATCCAAGACTATGCAACTCAATAAATTGATTTGGCTTGCTATATACAAATCCTAGAATTAAACCAAATGCAGCAACGGGCGTACCGATCAGATTTAAAGGTAAAACGGGGCGAATCAGGCTAAGGATTAAACTCAAGGTGAGCATAAGCCCTGAGGTGAACGAGATAAGGTTAAATACATCATAGTTGATGCCCATTGGTGTCATCATGTCTTGATAGAGAACTACACCGTGTAATAACAGTCCTAAACCAACGAGAAGACCGTAACACCAAAGATTTGGTGTACGTTTTGACATTAGACGAATAAACAAATACCAAAAAGAACTGGTATAAGCCACAAGTGCCAAAATTGTGTAAACCAAGGGGAGACTGATCATGTCAAACCTTTTTTAGGGGGATGAATAATATTCACCATATAAGATATAAATTCGCTGCGAACTACAGTATCCTATAGCATCTTATGCATAAATTTTCTATTTTAAGAAAGATTTTTTTGCAACTAGCCATTTTAAGCGGATTTCGCAATGTTTGATACCTTAACAGAACGACTCACACAGAGTTTAAGAAATGTTACTGGCTCAGGGCAGCTGACCGAAGACAATATTAAAGATACCCTACGTGAAGTACGTATGGCACTTCTTGAAGCCGATGTGGCGTTACCTGTAACTCGTGAATTTATCGCGAAGGTGAAGGAAGAAGCACTCGGTCAAGAGGTCATGACACAGCTTTCTCCTGGTCAGGCATTTGTAAAAATTGTCTATGATGAACTCACCAAGATGATGGGTGAGGCAAATGAAACTTTAGATTTAAGTGCTAAGCCACCTGTCGTTGTACTCCTTGCAGGTTTGCAAGGTGCGGGTAAAACCACAACCGCAGCAAAATTGGCACGCTTCTTAAAAGAACGCCAAAAGAAAAAAGTAATGACGGTTTCTGCTGACGTATATCGTCCAGCAGCGATCAAGCAGTTAGAAACCGTATCGAACGAAGTCGGTGTTGGTTTTATTCCATCGCAAGCATCTGAAAGACCAATTGATATTGTAAATCGCGCGATTGAACAAGCGAAGATTCAATTTGCGGATGTTTTGATTGTCGATACGGCGGGTCGTCTCCATGTCGATGATGACATGATGGATGAGATCAAAGAATTACATGCTGCGGTTAAGCCAACAGAAACTTTGTTTGTTGTTGATGCGATGACAGGTCAGGATGCTGCCAATACAGCAAAAGCGTTTAACGATGCTTTGGCTTTAACAGGTGTGATCTTGACCAAAACTGATGGTGACGCGCGTGGTGGTGCGGCACTTTCTGTTCGTGCTATCACTGGCAAGCCAATCAAATTCTTGGGTATTGGTGAGAAACTAGATGCGCTTGAACCATTCCATCCAGACCGTGTTGCACAACGTATCTTGGGGATGGGTGACGTCCTTTCTTTGGTCGAAGAAGTTGAACGTAAAATCGACAAAGAAAAAGCCGAAAAAATGGCGAAGAAATTGCAAAAGGGCGGCACCTTCAACTTTGAAGATATGCTGATGCAATTTGAGCAAATGAGTAAAATGGGCGGCATGATGGGCTTCTTGGATAAGCTCCCAGGTATGAGTAACTCTGGTATTCAGGATGCGATTGAAAAAGCAAATCCTGAAAAACAAGTGAAACGTATGGAAGCAATCATCCAGTCGATGACGATTAAAGAACGTCGTAATCCTGACTTGATGAATCCGAGTCGTAAAAAGCGTATTGCTGCGGGTTGTGGTATGGATGTCGCTGAAGTGAATAAACTCATTAAGCAACAAGCGCAGATGGCGAAAATGATGAAGAAGTTCGCCAATCCATCTGGTATGAGCAAGATGCTTAAATCACTGGGCAATATGCAAAAACAATTTGGTGGTGGCGGTGGTATGGGACCATTATTTGGAAATAATGATTCCAAAAAATAATTGAACCATGATTTCTAAGGCGCATTATGCGCCTTTTTTATTAATCTATATCGAGTGGAGTTGTATAAAATTAATACAAAAAATCGATATTCAATCTGGTTTTAAAGGAGCAAAATTAATTTTAAGTCTATGTTTGTATTGAATAATAATGTCAAATATGTCTCAAAATATAATGAATACGGTGTATATTGCACATTGTATG
>NZ_GG665955.1:13385-51766 GCF_000156555.1 Acinetobacter sp. ATCC 27244 | reverse complement strand
AACGCTGATCCAGATCAGCACTGGTATGTTTGGTTGGAACAACAGCTCAAATTGCTTAATGTTACTGTTGAGCGAATTTTTTTAGCAGATGCGAGTCATCCAGATCCTGAGATTTGGCAGACCTGTTTGGAAGCACAGTTAAAAAAAATGGATGAACAAAGTATAGTTGTGGCGCATGGGCTTTCGTGTGTAGCGGTTGCTCGATATCTGACGAAAAAACTGCAACAAAAAACGATAAAGGCAGGCATATTTATTGCTGGTTTTAATGAGTCAATTCCAAATTATCCAGCATTAGATTCATTTATAAATCATTGTAAAATCGATGTTGGAATATTGCGGTTAAATATCCAGCGTAGAGTCGTTATTTTTTCGAGTAACAATCCAATAGTACCTGTTCCATTTAGTTTTAAGTTTTCACATTTACTCAATGCGCAGTTGATCGAAGTGGCACAAGCTGGACATTTTCGTGCAGAAGATGGTTATTCAGAATTTCCTCAACTTTTACCCATTATTCAAGCCTTACTCAAAGTTGAATTAAATTGAACATATTGTCGTAAGCCTTTTAGAAGTAAATCTGGTTCAACTTGTGGTTGGTAATGATTCAGGAACTTTGCAAATAAATTTGCATCTCCACCCGTTAAAATAAGTTTCTTTGGGGATTGCTGCATAATTTGATCAATGCTACTGATCAGTCCCAATAAAATGCCATGATGGACGGCATCGACGGTGTTGTGCCCTGGTTTTAAATTATCAAAAGCCGAATCAGGAATTTTAATGCCTTTGGTATTTTGGATGAGTGCATCTCGTTGTAAATATAAGTTCGGTAAGATATATCCACCAAGATGCTGCATACCTTCTACTAGGTCGATTGTTAGAGCAGTTCCACAACCAATTACGCAATAGTTTTCATTTGCATGCGCAACTGCCAAAACTTGTAACCAACGATCAATCCCGAGTTGGTTTGGTACATCATAACCACATTGCAAACCTGCATAATTTGCATGCACTTTTGCAAAAATGACGGGTATATCAAGGATATCAAGAATACTTTGAATACGTTGATTATTCTCACTGTCCAATACCGAAGAAATTCCGACACGACTGAGGTTTTGGTAGCGAAAATGTTGGATCAAACCTAAGAGTAGATCTGCTGGGGATTGTAAATGTAGTTCAGCGGCATGCTCAATGACATGCTCACCTTCAGTTATCCAATATTTAAGACGTGTATTGCCGATATCTAGCCATAAACTTTTCATAAGTGGTTTTATTCCTTAATGCGATGTAAGTCTTAACCGACCTTGATAAAAAGTTTGCGTGTGATCTGTACGGATAAGGACAGCACCATCATTTGAAATCCCTTGAAAAATACCTTGAACTTTGCCTTGAGTATGTTCAAATTCAACGGGTTGGTTGATCCAAATCGCATGATGATTGAAGCGTTCAGCTAAGTTATAAGAGCCATGTTCAAACCATTGAGCTGCTTGTTGAATCGCTGTATACAATTCTGCAATCAATGTAAGTCGATCAATTTGTTGTAAGCCAAGCATATGCAGTGACGTGATCGCTTGATCTGCATTTTCGACGGGCGGTGTGTTGAGGTTAATGCCTACACCGACAATTGCTTGATTGCTTGATAAAGGTTCAACCAAGATTCCGCCCCATTTACCTTGAGGACTATATAAATCATTGGGCCATTTCACTTGTAGATTTAAACTGTGCAGACTTGGCATTTGTAAAATATTTAATGCAACTTCAAGCGCGAGGCGACCATCCAAGGCCGTTTGACTTTGAATCAATGTGCTTAAATAAATATTGCCTTCTGGTGATGACCAGGCTCTTTGGTGTTGACCGCGACCTTGTGTTTGTTGTTCACTGCACACCAATCCTGTGCTTATACCTTTTCGAGCAATTTCACGCATATCATCGTTGGTTGATGTGGTTGTAGTTTTGAGTAAAACCACTTCGGGAAATTGGCCTTTGGCACTAAGCAATTGCTGTAGTTGACGTGTTACGAAATCATCCATCATTTTTAAGTAGAGTGGTCATGTATTTATGGAGTTAATCATATATTTGCTGATTGGTGCAATTGCTGGATTTACCGCAGGGCTGTTTGGTGTGGGTGGTGGATTAATTATTGTTCCAATTTTATATATTGTCTTTACTCAACTAAATTATGACCCTAACGTCATCATGCATATTGCCGTAGGAACATCTTTGGCGACGATTATTGTGACTTCGATCAGTTCAGTGATGGCTCATCATAAAAAAGGGGCAGTCTTGTGGTCGGTTTTTCGTAATTTGGCACCAGGTTTGGTTCTAGGTTCATTTTTAGGAGCTGGTATTGCAGATCTTATGTCTGGTCAGCATTTGCAATTGGTGATTGGTATATTTGCAATTTGGATGGCATTTAAAATGTTTAGAGGTGCACATGGTGTAGTAGACCCAAATCGCCATTTACCATCCGCTCCGATTCAATTGGCTGCAGGAGGCGGAATTGGAGTCGCATCTGCAATTTTTGGTATCGGTGGGGGGAGCTTAACGGTTCCTTTCCTAAATCGATATGGCGTGGTAATGCAAAAAGCAGTCGCAACTTCTGCGGCATGTGGTTTACCGATCGCGGTTGCTGGTGCAGTGGGGTTTATGTGGTTTGGCACAAAGCAACAGGTCGAGGTACCAAACACCATTGGTTATGTTCATATTTATGCTTTTATAGGCATTAGCATAATGAGTTTTATTACTGCGAAAGTCGGTGCGCGAGTGGCTCATCGTTTGTCTCCAGCGATGTTAAAAAAATGTTTTGCAGGGCTGCTAGTCACAGTAGGCTGTTATTTTGTATATAAAGGGCTTTTTTAAGCCCTTTGGTTAAAAAAACGCAGCTTTTGTGAACTTATTGGAAATTACCAAGATGAATATGGGTTTTGTGTGACTTGTTTGGATTAAATTTTATTTAATGTGATTTACATCAATAATTTCTTTATTGGTTTTATGTTTCAGATATATGGTTGATCGCTAAAATTTATACATAAATATTTGATATTAAAAGTAGAAAAGTTAATGTTTTTATTGAAAACAGGGGGCTGCGTGGTTTTTTTCCATATGATTGGCTTAAAAAGCAATAAAATTGTCAGACAATGATATAGAATTTATAGCGCCAGATCAGTTAAAACAAAAAAGCGCAAATAGCATTGGACAATGCGTATAACAAAGATAGCGAGGGGCCCATGAATCTTGAAGAGGCTGATAGTCTTTCTGAACAGATTGCAAAATATATTAGTGAACAAATCATTAGCGGTGAGTTGGTTGAGGGTGAACGCATCCAAGAATTACGTATCGCTAAAGAATTGGATGTCAGTCGGGGTTCTGTCCGTGAAGCATTATTATTACTAGAACGTACTTATCTGATCGAAATTTTCCCACGTCGTGGTGCGATTGTTTCTGAAATGTCCGCTCAACAGGTTAAAGCCTTGTTTGATACCAACGTCATGGTGCTTGGGCATATTGTGCAGCGGATTAGTGAGACATGGCGTGTCAACGAAGCTGAACAATTGCAAGTTATGTTGGATCAGTTGGTTGAATTTGTAAGAGCTGGAGATATTGAGAAATTTTATGATGCGATTTTTAATTATTTAGCTGAACAGCATGACATGGTAGCAAATCCTTATTTAATGCAATTCTATAAAGAACTGTTGCCATCTCTACGTCGTAGTTATTTTTTGACCTTAAATACCTCACGTCGTGAGCTGCAAGAATCATTTACGCTATTTAAGCTCGTGATTGATGCTATTTTGATCCGAAAATCACAACAAGCTGCTTTATTTATGGAAGATTTTTGTCGACACTTGCGTAACCTTGTGTTGGAATCTCTGACACGTATGAAACAGATTGAATTGGCTTGGGCGAGACGCTCACGCCGTTAGTTAGGGCAGTATGCGTTTAAGCAGTTTAAAACTTTCAGGCTTTAAATCTTTTGCCGATAGTACCACTTTACATTTTAAGGCCAACCGTACTGCGGTTGTTGGGCCGAACGGTTGTGGAAAGTCGAATGTCATTGATGCGATTCGTTGGGTTATGGGCGAGTCCAACGCACGTCAATTGCGTGGCGGCAGTATGCAGGATGTTATTTTCACAGGGACATCCAAGCGAAAGCCTGTCGGTGTGGCCAGTGTAGAACTTCGTTTTGATAATACCTATGGCAAATTAGGCGGCGCTTATAATGCTTACAATGAGCTTGCTGTTCGTCGTCAAGTGACGCGTGAAGGTAAGTCGGAATACTTCTTAAATGGTACACGATGTCGTCGTCGTGATATTACCGATATTTTCTTGGGTACAGGCTTAGGACCGCGTTCTTATGCGGTGATTGAGCAGGGCATGATTAGCCGTCTGGTCGAAGCCAAACCTGAAGAAATGCGTGTGTTTATTGAAGAAGCGGCAGGCGTTTCCCGCTATCAGGCACGTCGTCGTGAGACGCTACAGCATTTAGAACATACCGAACAGAATCTAGCGCGTTTAGAAGATATCGCTGTCGAGTTAAAATCACAGCTAAGAACGCTAAAACGTCAGTCTGAAGCTGCAATTCAATATAAAACGTTAGAAAGCCAAATTCGTCATTTAAAAATTGAAATCCTTTCTTTTCAAGCCAATCAAAGTCACAAGTTACAACAAGAATATACAGTTGAAATGACAGAACTTGGTGAGCGTTTCAAACTGGTTCGTTCTGAGTCAAATACCATTGAGCATGACCTTGAAGCGACCAGTGCATTATTCCAGCGTCTAATTCAACAATCATCGCCTTTGCAGCAGGAATGGCAGCAGGCAGAGAAAAAACTTGCTGAACTGAAAATGACACTGGAGCAGAAACAAAGTCTATTTCAGCAAAATAGTAGTAGTTTGGCTCAACTTGAGCAGCAAAAACTTCAAACCAAAGAGCGCTTACAATTATCAGAGTTACAGGTAGAAACGCTTAGCACTCAGTTTGATGAGCAAAATGAAACATTGCTGGCATTAGAACAGCAAACGCAATCATCTGAGCAAAACTTTACGGATGTTCAAGCCCAGCAAAAACAAGCCCAACAGCAATTTGAGCAACTCAAGACTCAAGTTGAGCAGCAACAGCAAAAAAAGTTGCAAATGGTAGCGCAAATTGAGCAATTGACGAAAAATATTTCAAGACTTGAACAACAAAAGCAGACCTTACAAGTACAAACCAGTCAGATTCGTGCACAAGTTCAGAATGATGAGCAAGAACAGCTCGAACAATTACAGCAACAATTGCAGCAGGAAATTGTTCTGTTAGAAACTGCAATTGACCAGTTACAGTACGAGGTACAGACACAGCAAGATCAGCAACAGTCAAATAAGACGGATTTACAAAGCCTAAAAACAGAGATTCAGGTTTTATTGGCTGAACAAAAAAACTTAAATCAATTCGTTGCAAAACAAAGTCCAAAGCATGATCAGAATGCAGTACGGTTGATGCAAAGCTTGCGTTTAACTGCTCAAGGCAAAGCTCATGCTGTGATCATTGAAAAATTTTTAGCTAAATGGTTGCAAGCGCAGCTGATTGAGAGTGGACAAACATTCCAAGAAGATGTGGCGCGTCAGTTAAAATCATCTACGCAGCAAAAGATTCAAATACAACAACTGCGGTGTTTAAGTGATTTTATTGAAGCTCCCCAATCTTCGCTCTG
This sequence comes from Acinetobacter sp. ATCC 27244, assembly GCF_000156555.1. Classification (NCBI taxonomy): domain Bacteria; kingdom Pseudomonadati; phylum Pseudomonadota; class Gammaproteobacteria; order Moraxellales; family Moraxellaceae; genus Acinetobacter; species Acinetobacter sp. ATCC 27244. Next base: position 46,079 of record NZ_GG665955.1, on the reverse strand, counting down.
GGCAAATGTTGCCGTTGCAGATGATTTAACGACAGCATTGGGTTATCAGTCTGATCTTAATCATGCACAATCAATTCTGACGCTTGATGGTTATCATATTGGTGCGGATTGGATGATTGGTCTGCATTATGATGAAGATAGTCAAAGTGCACAGGGCGTGCTAAGCCATCAAGTGCGTTTAGAGGAAATCGAACAGCAACTTGCAGAAAAGCAGCCACAGTTACTTGATTTGGAAAATCAATTTTCGCAACAACAGCAAAGCTTGCAGCAGCAACAGCAGACCTTAGAGCAACAACAGCAAAGTCTGAAGCAAAAGCAAAAAGAGTTACAACAACTCGATGTGCAAATTGCCAAGCTACAAAGTACGGCACAGGCATTTGTGGTACAGCAACAACAGTTAGCAGATCAACTTAAACAATTGGATGTGCAACTCGAAGAAGATGCAATGCAGCGTGATGATTTAGAGATTGATCTACATGCTCTTGCACTCAAATTAGAAGCGGTTTTACCGAACTATAAAACCTTGCAGTTTCAGGTTGAAAGTCTGAATGAACAGTTAGATGAGCAGCAACAGCAACTCACACAACAACAGCAGCAACGAGAGACACTTCGCCGTCAAACCTCACAGGCTAATCAGCAAATTGAATTATTAGAGAAAGATATTTCTTTCTTAAAAACACAATATCGACAGATTATCGAGCAAATAGAGCAGGCAAAGAAATTTGTTGATCCGATTCAATTGGAGCTTCCAAATTTAGAGTCGCAGTTTCAAGAACAGTTTCAACAAACAGAAAAATTGCAAAAAAACTGGAATGAATGGCAGCTTGAGCTGAATCAGGTTCAAGAAAAACAGCAACATTTGACTGAGCAACGTCATCAAGCCCAACAAAAAGATGAACAAGTGCGTGAGCAGTTAGAGCAAAAGCGTCTGGCTTGGCAGGCAGCTAAATCAGATCGGGAGCACTATCTCGATCAGCTAAAAGAATTAAACGCTGAGGTTCTCCAAGATGTATCGATTGAAATTAAAGAACATCAGCAGAAACTTGAAAAAGCACAGCAACAATTTGAAAAAATTGGTGCGGTGAATTTGGCAGCTTCACAAGAATATGAGGAAGTTTCTCAGCGTTTTGATGAACTCAATCATCAAATGCAGGATTTGCAAAATACTGTAGATCAGCTCAAAGCTGCGATGAAGAGTATTGATCAAGAAACACGTAAGTTGTTTATGACAACATTTGATCAGGTCAATCAAGAGTTACAAATGTTGTTTCCGAAAGTGTTTGGTGGTGGTGAAGCGACACTCAGCCTCGAAGATGATTGGCAATCAGGCGTAAAGTTGATGGCGCGCCCACCTGGTAAGCGGAATAGTTCCTTGGCCCTACTTTCAGGTGGAGAAAAGACTTTAACTGCTTTAGCTTTGGTTTTTGCGATCTTTAGATTAAATCCAGCACCATTTTGTGTTTTGGATGAGGTCGATGCGCCATTGGATGATGCAAATGTGCAGCGGTATTGTAATTTGGTAAAAGAGCTTTCTGAACAAGTGCAATTCATTTACATTACACATAATAAATTGGCAATGACAATGGCGACAGATTTGTTGGGTGTAACCATGCCAGAGCCAGGTACATCAAAATTAGTGACTGTTGATCTGGGGGATGTTGATATTCCACACATGCTTGCGACAGAGGACATTTCTTAGGCGATGCTAGGCACGAATTACGTAATTTAGTTATTCTAAATAAGTAATGAGTAACAACGCAGCGGCAAAAAATGTCCCTGTCCTTGAGCTTCGCCTTGCGCTGCGATCAAAGCAGTGCTTTGCTCTTGCTCAGGATTATGGCTAAAACTGCCGTAAACTTCGTTATGAAATTTGACAAGGGAAGTACCATTGTCTGCATTTCATGCCTTGTTTACGTGGTTTTAGCCAATAACGCAGGCATGGCTGAAATAGTCATCATTCCCCCCTAAACAGGCAAAAGAATACGGGTTAGTTGCGGAGTCCTAGTATGGAAGTGAATACAATAATAGGCATTGTTGTCGCCGTTGTGATTATGCTTGTTGGTTTGACCATGATTTTAAGAAAACCAAAACCAGTTGAACCTTCATTAGAAGCAGAATTACATATTAATCCTGAAAGTAATCAGCCTGTAATTCCTCGTCATGTACGAGACCAACTGCTACAAAATGACGTGGCGAGTCCAAGCGCACGTGTTGAACCTCGTTTAAATGATGAAGTGGTTGGGGTCGAACCACAAGATGAATCACCAAAACAAGAGGTGATTGTTGAAGAAAAAGTCGAACAACAGCTAGATGAGAAAGCCGAAGACACCAGCAGTGAGGTTGTAGTTACCTCGGAAACAGGTACTGAAGAAGAGAAATTGACACAGGAAACGACAGAAACTGCCCCATCACTTACCGAACAAGTTGTGAAGGTTGAAGAGTCGGATAAAACCACAGAGGAAACTCAGTCAGAGCAAGTTAAAAGTGAACCAGAGCTGAGTTTAAATCCTAATATTGAAACGGTTGAAATCGCTGAATTTGATGGAGAAAGCAATATTCTGGATGTACATTTGCATGAACAACAGCGTTATGATGATGAAAGTGCATTGGCAACAGCTGAACAAATTATTGCATTAAATGTTTATCCAAATCCTCGCCGTGCCTTGTCTGGTGATAAAGCGTTAAAAGTTTTACTCAAATATGGTTTACGCTATGGAGAAATGTCTTGCTTCCATCGTTATGAAAATACCGATGAGCCAAGTGCTTTAATGTTCTCTGTCTTACGTATTACCGATCATGGGCCTGCAGGTTTCGATTTGGAAACATTGTCAGGTGAACAAGTTCAAGGCTTAGCATTTTTCTTGGCTTTACCGAATAGCAAAGCTGTTACGGGTTATGACATGATGACCAGTATTGCAGGTTTAATTGCGCGTGAAGTTGATGGTAAAGTCTATGATGAAAATAACTTAGAATTTACACCGCAATTGAAAGAACATTGGCGTCATCATGTGATTGACTATCGTTCAAATCAAGCAGCGACCTAATTAATCTTTTATAATGAATTGAGTGAAAAGTTATAGGGCGGTTTTTCCGCCCTTTTATATGGTGAAAAGTAAATGGAACATAATTCAGTGATTGAGCAAATGCGTCAATTGATTCAGCTCATTGCAAAACACAATCATGCTTACTATGTGATGGATCAACCTTCAATTTCAGATAGTGAATATGACCATTTATTTCATCAGCTTAAAGCATTAGAACAACAATATCCTGAATGCATCCAAGCGGATACCCCAACCAATAAAGTGGGTGGTCAAGCACTGTCGAAATTTGAAAGTGTGACCCATGTAGTGCCGATGTTGTCATTGGGCAATGTCTTTAATCAAGAAGAGTTATTTGCTTTTGCCCGTCGCATAGATGAACGTTTACCCAATCAGAAAGTGCAATATGAAGTCGAGCTGAAACTAGATGGTTTAGCGATCTCACTTTGGTATGAAAATGGTGTGTTGGTACGTGGCGTGACGCGTGGCGATGGTGAAACTGGTGAAGATATTACTCAGAACGTGAAGACCATTCGCAATTTGCCGAAGGTTCTATCAGGTCAATCTCAAGCTATACCACAGCTTTTAGAAGTGCGTGGTGAAGTATTAATGCCAAAACAAGGGTTTGAAAAGCTTAATGCTGATCAAGCGGCCAAAGGTGAAAAAACTTTTGCGAACCCCCGAAACGCTGCAGCTGGTAGTTTAAGACAACTTGATCCTAATATCGCAGCATCACGTCCTTTAGCATTCTATGCTTATGGGATCGCACAGTGTCAACCACATCATGGTTTAGCAACGATGCATGACAGTTTGCATTGGCTTACCAAATTTGGTTTTGAAATCGCCGAAAGACAATATCTTTGCGAGTCGATTGAAGAAGTTCAACAACGTTATGAGCAGATTCAACAAGAACGCCCAGATTTAAATGTTGAAATTGATGGCATGGTGGTAAAGGTCGATGACCTGAAACAGCAACAACAATTGGGCTTCTTAAGTCGTGAACCACGCTGGGCAACTGCTTATAAATTTCCAGCACAAGCAGCTTTAACCAAAGTCGAAAATATAGATTGGCAAGTCGGACGTACCGGAACACTGACACCGGTTGCTCGTCTTACACCTGTATTTGTCGGTGGTGTAACTGTTTCGAATGTGACTTTACACAATATCGGGGAAATTCATCGTTTAGATGTACGTGTTGGTGACACGGTGAGTGTATATCGTACTGGTGATGTGATTCCAAAGGTTGAGAAAGTTTGGGCTGAGTTCCGACCTACCGATGCGGAGATTGTTCATCTCCCTACGAATTGTCCAGTATGTGATTCACCAGTGGTCATGCCAGAAGGCGAAGCTTTAGCACGTTGTTCTGGTGGCTTGTATTGTGCTGCGCAACGTATTGAAGCCATTCGACACTTTGTTTCACGTAAAGCTCTTGATATCGAGGGTTTGGGTGATCGTTGGGTTGAGTCATTGTTACATCTTGATTTACTGAAAGATGTGGCTGATATTTATCACTTACATACACATCGTGAAAAGCTTCTGACGATTGAGAAGATGGGCGAGAAGTCTGTACAGAATCTGATTGATGCAATTGATGCCAGTAAGAAAACCACGTTAGCGCGTTTTATCTATGGTTTGGGTATTCGTGGTGTTGGTGAAACGACAGCACGTATGCTTGCAAATACGTTTCAAACCTTGGATGCCTTGAAAGCAGCTGATGTTGAATCCCTTAAGAAAACGCCTGATGTCGGTGATATTACCGCTGAATGGATCGCTGACTTTTTCCAAGCACCGCATAATATTGAAGTGTTAGATCGTTTAATGGCAGCAGGTATTCATTGGGATGCACCAACAGCACCGACTCGTCAGCCATTAAATGGTGAGAGTTGGGTCGTCACAGGAACATTGGAAAGTATGGGACGTGATGAGGCAACACAACGTCTTCAAGCGCTGGGTGCTCGAGTAAGTGGCAGTGTATCCAGTAAAACCAAATGTGTAGTTGCGGGTGAGAAAGCAGGCAGTAAATTAGAAAAAGCGCAAAAATTAGAAATTCGAGTAATGAATGAGCAAGAATTTTTAGACTTTTTGGCTCAATATCAAGCCTAATTGAGTTGAAGATTTGAACAAATAAAAGCCGCTTTAAAAGCGGCTTTTTGATGAGTTAAAGATATTTTTTAACGACACCATCATCGAGTAATTGTTGAAAGTGTTCAACGACGCTAGATTCAATATCTCGGTATTGTATTCCCAGCTCTTGTTGACTCTTTCTCGCATTAAAATAAATTGGATAACCCATATTGAGTTCAACGAATGATCTCGAAAATCCAGCGAATGGTCCAAATAATTTAAATGCTGATTTTGGTAATTGATTACGAGGAAAAGGAAAACGATTGCCAAAATTCTGACGTAAGATTTTCCCCATTTCCAATAAACTTAAAGTTCCACCACTGATAATATAGCGTCCTTTTGCATTGGTGTTACTTGCTGCTTGAATATGCGCATCAGCTACATCACGGACATCAACGATGCCATTCCACATGGGCGGTACACCGAGTAAGGTCATACCATTGGCAAATTGCTGTAAAACTTCAACACTACCTGATTGTGTATTGGCAGTTAATGATGGTCCCATCACCAATGCTGGATTAATGCAGACTAAATCCCAACGATTTTGTTGTTCAGCCATTTCCCAGGCTTTACGTTCTGCTGCAACTTTTGAAAATGGATAAGGTTGATGAGTTTCACTGCTGGTATTGTTCCAGTGGCTTTCATCAAATTCATTGTTTTTAGTATCAAGAATCTCAATCGCATCGCCATAAGTTGATGCAATACTTGATGTCAGTACCACACGTTTGACTGATTCAGTTCGATTGACGCTGTTTAGTACATTCTCAGTACCGATTACAGCTGGTTCAATAATATCTTTGACCGCATCTTTATAGTTGGTCACAACGAAAGGTGAGGCGGTATGAATAACGATTTCACATCCTTTCATAGACTCATCAAAAGCGCCAGCTTGTAGTAAGTCTGCTTTAAAAAAATGAATTTGCCCTGAAGATTTTTCTGCGATGTCGTACAGATGTTGGATTTTATCCTTTTTTGATGGATCTCGAACCGTTGCATGAACGATGTATCCTTGATTCAAAAGTCGTTCAATAATCCAACCAGCAATATAACCGGTTGCCCCAGTAACTAAAATCGGTTTGCTTTTATCCATTTTGTATATCCGCATGATACTTTTTTGTAAGTGATTCTATTTAACGAATTTTATCTAAATACACAATGGTTGAAAGAATTTCTTACTTTTTTACTTGAAAAATGAGTTAAATAAGAAGCATTGCTAACCGTTACAAAAATTAAAATAAAGCGGTTTTTGATCTTTCATAGCTATTTAAATACATGAGTTGATTGCAAGCGCTTATTTTATTTCAATAAATTGGATTAATTAGAACTGTAAATGCGTATGTTTCTCATTTTAATTTTATAAAAATCATGGGTTTACGTGTTTTTGATTTTTGCAATTTTATTCAAACTTACGCATAATAACGTTAATCGATAGGAGTAAATATTATGCGTGGCAATCCAGAAGTCGTCGACTATTTAAATATGCTCATTGGCGGTGAATTGGCTGCTCGTGATCAATATTTAATTCATTCAAGAATGTATGAAGATTGGGGTTTAACCAAGATTTATGAGCGTATTGACCATGAAATGCAAGAAGAAGCATCTCATGCTGATGCGATTATTCGTCGTGTTCTTTTTTTAGAAGCAAAACCAAATATGAACCGCGAAGACATCAATGTTGGTACGGATGTTGTAAGTTGTTTAAAAGCAGATTTAGCACTTGAATATCATGTTCGTGAGAAACTAGCGATAGGTATTAAGTTGTGTGAAGAGAAAGGTGATTTTATTAGCCGAGATATGTTGCGTCAGCAACTTTCAGACACGGAAGAGGATCACACCTATTGGTTAGAAAAACAACTACGTTTGATCGAGTTGATTGGCTTACAGAATTATATTCAATCGCAAATGTAAGATATTTGAAAAAACTCAGCCTTGGCTGAGTTTTTTATACAATCATGATTTATTTTTTTGCAAGGTTTTTAGGTCTTTTAGAACCTGATCAGCATGAGTTTGTGTATTAACACTTGTATAGTGATATATCACCGCACCTTTTGGATCAATTAGAAAGCTTTCTCGTTTAGCGATTTTAGTAATACCTAGATTTCTCACGATGCCAAATTTTCCAGCAAGCGTTCCTTTTTCATCTGCCAGAATTGGAAAGGGTAAGCCTAGCTTTTCTGAAAATTTTTGATGTGAAGCAACATCGTCTAAACTGGCGCCTAGTACAACAGCATTTGATTGTAAAAACTCAGGGTAGAGTGCTTTGAATTGATTGGCTTCTTGAGTACATCCAGCTGTGTCATCTTTAGGGTAAAAATAAAGTACGATCCACTTACCTTTATATTGATCTAGGGTATGCCATTTGCCATTTTGATCTTGTAATTTGAAATCTGGTGCTGAGTGTCCAACCCATTCTTTTTGTGCTGTATTCTGTTTAGAAAACAAAGTATTTTGTGCGGAGCTTAAACTGGGTGTAGTCAATAAAAACAGTGAACTACACACTATAAGAACTTTGGACTTTATTGTGTTCATCATCATGATCTCAACGTATGATAGATACTTACTTTAGCAAATTTAGAAATTTGATGTGTTAGTAAATTTTTTACAGAGGTTTTACGCTATATCAGTGTAAAAGTAGAGGGTAATAAATAAAGGAAAAGAAATGGACGTGGGCGCAGTTTTGATCAAATTAAAGCAAGATAGCTTAATAAATGTAGAAGCATGGAAAAGAGAAATTGAACAACGGAAAGATGAAGCTATTCAGACCTTACAAGCAGAAGGTGTGACAATTGAATCTTGGTTTCATTTAGAATTGGATGGGAATAATTATTTAATCGCATATATGCGAGCGAATGACATTGCTCATGCTCAGCAAGTTGCACGAAATAGTCCTTTTGAAATTGATAAGGTTCATAAACAGTTCAAACAAAATTGGGAGAGAGTAATTCCCGCAAATCTATTGGTAGATTTAGAAAATAATGATTATAAAGAGATATTATTTTTTTAAGTTTGAATGATTGGGTCATAAGTTGAAGTATAAAATTTTACTCATCACTGGATGGGGTGGTGGATCTGAATTATTAAAACCTTTACATGACGGATTGGAGCAAAAAGGACATATCGTTGAACGAATTAATATCTTTAATGCGCTAGATAATGAAATCCTGCAACAGCATGTTGAGCTCGCAGTAAAATTTGATGTCATTGTGGGATGGTCACTGGGTGGTCAACTGGCAACAATATTAGTCGATCATATCCAGCAACAATATGCAGAACAGAAGACGTTAATCACTTTGGCTTCGAATCCATGTTTTGTCGCGCAAGCTGATTGGACGACAGCCATGCCAGTAGAAACTTTTATGCAGTTTAAACAGTCATTTGAACATGATGCAATTACGACTTTAAAGCGTTTTGGTTTGTTAGTCTGTCAAGGTGCTAGTTCAGCAAAAAAAGACTTCTTAGCTATGCAAAAATTGATTCTTCCTCAACCAATTGCATTGCTTCGGGATGGGTTGCAGCTGTTGGAACAATTAAATCTAGTTAAAGTCTATGAAAACTATCAAGGTAGGCAGTTACATGTCTTCGCAGAGCATGATGCTTTAGTTCCTTACCAAGTTGCCCAAAATATCCAGAATTTAGCTGCAAAAAATCTAACTGTTGTTTCTATTGATGATGCTTCTCATGGTTTTCCATGTTTTATGGTGGAGCAGACTGTGCAAGTAATTGAAGATTTTATTTACTCAACGTTCAATCTTGCTTGAAATGAAAGTTCTCGCAATATATTTTAGATTTTGACAAGTTTAAGATAAAACCTATTTTATAGATCTAACGGAATCGTGCCGAGTACTCATCCATTTTCAGGATATGCCTTCGGCGACCTACCTTACGAAACGATGTTTCTCATTTCGGGAAAAGTAGGCAAAACCATTTGTCATCTGCAAAACCTGTTGACTTCTTTCATTTTTTTCTTTTGATCTAGTGTACGAAGCCTTGTATTTTATTTATACCACGCAGGTTGCAGATGACATTTACGAGTATCGAAAAAGTGTGATCAGGCAAATGGAAAATTTTGAAATAGCAGCAAATGAGGTAGAGGATGACCGATTTATTTGATTTAGAACATATATGGCATCCCTATACATCGATGTTAAATCCACTGCCAACCTTTAAAGTCAAACGTGCTTATGGTGCAACGATTGAATTAGAAGATGGTCGAACTTTGGTTGATGGTATGTCGTCATGGTGGTGTGCGATTCACGGTTATAATCATCCTGAACTTAACAAAGCCATTACTGATCAATTGCAAAATATGGCGCATATCATGTTTGGTGGTTTGACGCATGAACCTGCAATTGAATTGGGTAAACTCTTATTAAAAATTACGCCTCCGAGTTTAGATAAAATTTTCTATGCTGACTCTGGTTCAGTTTCAGTTGAAGTGGCTTTAAAAATGGCAGTGCAATATTGGGCTGCGTTGAATCAACCTGAGAAAACTAATTTTATTACTACACGTTCTGGCTATCATGGTGATACTTGGAATGCGATGTCTGTGTGTGATCCTGTCACGGGAATGCATCAGATTTTTGGCTCAAGTTTACCGAATCGAATCTTTGTACCCGCGCCACAAAGTCGCTTTGATGGTGAGTGGAATCCACAAGATATTCAAGAACTCAAACAGCAGATTGAACAGCATCATCACAGTATTGCTGCACTAATTATTGAGCCAATTGTGCAAGGTGCAGGCGGGATGCGTTTTTATCATCCTGAGTATTTGCGCCAAGCCAAAGAATTATGTGAGCAGTACAATTTGTTGTTGATCTTTGATGAGATCGCAACAGGCTTTGGGCGCACAGGTAAAATGTTTGCTTGGGAACATGCGCAAGTTGAGCCTGATATCATGTGTATTGGTAAAGGCTTAACAGGGGGTTATATGACTTTGTCTGCAACCTTAACCACTAAACAAGTGGCTGAAACCATTAGTCGTGGCGAAGCTGGCGTGTTCATGCATGGTCCAACTTTTATGGCGAATCCTCTAGCTTGTGCTGTTGCTTTGAAAAGTACTCAATTATTGGTTAAGCAAGATTGGCAGAGCAATATTCAACGGATTGAAACGATTCTGGCTGAACAATTAAGTGATTTAGCACAGCTTGATCACGTTGCTGATGTACGGGTTTTAGGTGCGATTGGTGTAGTTGAATTAACATCTAATGTCGACATGAAAAGCTTACAGCAGCAGTTTGTGGAGCGTGGTATTTGGGTACGACCATTTGGAAAATTGGTCTACGTGATGCCACCGTATGTGATTACCAATGACGAGCTAAATTACTTATTAGCACAGATGAGTGAAGTGGTGAAAAATATGCAAGGAGTGATGTGGATCTATGATTTTAGACCACGTCTATAAGTGATAATCTACTCCCCAATAAGCATGGGAAATGCTTGTTTCTGGAGTCAACCATGACACGAAGAAAACGTCGTAATCACTCAGCAGATTTCAAAGCTAAAGTTGCTCTCGCAGCAATTAAAGGCGACCACACACTCGCTGAGCTTTCTACTCAATTCGATTTACATCAAAATCAAATCATTGATTGGAAAAATCAACTGCTTGAGCAATCGATCAATATTTTTTCACGACCAACAGCACAACAAGAACCAGAGATTGATCTTAAAGCTTTACATGCCAAGATAGGACATCAGGCATTGCAAATTGATTTTTTAGAAGGTGCACTCAGAAAAACAGGGCAACTGAGCGGCAAAAAATGATCGATAAGACCCATCAACTTTCGGTACGACAACAATCGCAATTGATTCAAATCAATCGCAGCACGTTGTATTACAAGCCCAAAGAGATTTCATCAACTGATTTGAGTTTAATGCGTCTGATTGATGAAATTCACATCGACTACCCATTTATGGGCAGTCGAATGATACGAGACATGCTACAGCGTCAAGGACATCAAATAGGTCGGCGTAAAGTCCGACGTTTAATGCGCTTGATGAGAATACATGCCTTGTATCCAAAGCCCAATACCAGTAAGCCTAATCTTGCACACCGTATTTTTCCATATCTTTTGAAAAACATGGTTATAGATCACTCTAATCAAGTCTGGTGTACAGATATCACGTACATTCCTATGGCTAAAGGCTTTGTCTATCTGTGTGCGATTATAGATTGGCATAGTCGTAAAGTACTGGCTCATAGTGTATCGATCAGTATGGAAACAGACTTTTGCATAGATGCGTTGCAAGAAGCAATTGTGAAATATGGTTGTCCTGAGGTGTTCAATACAGACCAAGGCAGTCAATTCACAAGCGAGGCATTTTTGAATGAGTTAAAATTGAGAAATATCCGTATCAGTATGGACGGAAAAGGACGGTGGATGGATAATGTGATGATTGAGCGTTTATGGCGCAGTGTGAAGCATGAGGAAGTCTATTTGAAGGCTTACGATACGGTTAAACAAGCAAAACAATCAATTGCTGAATATTTGGATTTTTATAACACGATACGTCCTCATTCAAGCTTGAATAAGGCAACACCAAATGAATTTTATGATCGACATTTACCAAAAGTAATGGCAGCATAATTTAAATATTTAGAGCGGATTTATCACTTATAAAACTAGATTGAGTGGTCTAATTAACGGAACCACATCAGGAGCAAATGCCAATGTCCTTGCTTAATCATTATGCCGAGCAGCTTGAGCAACTCAAACAGCAAGGTAATTTCCGCCAATTTACTGCAAATCAACAGCAGGGACGATGGATCACCATTCAAGATCGAACCATGTTGAATTTGGCATCCAATGACTATCTAGGTTTGGCGGCTGATTTAAGTTTAAGAGAAGAATTTCTTGATACTTTGAAAATCGACCGTGCATTATTTAGCTCTTCTTCTTCACGTTTACTGACAGGTAATTTTGCGGAGTATGAACAATTTGAAAATAGCCTAAGCAAAGCTTTTGGTCGTGCTGCCTTGCTTTTCAATAGTGGCTATCACATGAATATTGGTATTTTGCCTGCATTAGCTGATAGTAAAACCGTAATTTTGGCGGATAAACTAGTTCATGCCAGTATGATTGATGGTATTCGTCTATCGAATGCTCAATATGTGCGTTATCGTCATAACGATTTGCAGCATTTGGAACAGTTATTGCAAAAGTATCAACAAGATGAGCAAGTTGAACGTATTATTGTGGTGACTGAAAGTATTTTTAGTATGGATGGTGATGAAACGGATTTAGCGGCATTGGCTCAGTTAAAGCAACGTTTTGTCAAAACCATGTTGTATGTTGATGAAGCTCATGCCATAGGTGTGAGAGGTGGGCAAGGACTAGGTTGTGCTGAGCAATATGGTGTATTGCATCAGATTGATTTCCTTATTGGGACTTTTGGCAAAGCGATTGCCTCAATTGGCGGTTATATTATTTGTGATCCTATCGTCCGTGATTATCTTATTAATAAAATGCGTCCCTTGATTTTCAGCACAGCATTACCACCAATCTCGATGGCATGGTCTGACTTTATCTTTAATAAAGTTTTAAATATGCAGCAGCAGCGTCAGCACTTGGCTGAGATCAGTCATTTTTTACAGCAGGCGGTGATTGCAAAAGGTTTTTCAAGTCCATCGAGTAGCCATATTATTCCAATTATTGTCGGCGAAAGTAATGCAGCGATTGAAAAAGCACGTTATGTTCAGCAACAAGGTATTTATGCCATGCCTGTGCGACCGCCAACAGTACCGCAAAATAGTTCACGTTTACGTATCTCATTAACGTCTATGGTTCAAAAAGCAGAATTAGAAAAATTGGTGGAATGTTTGTGAGTGTCGATAAAGCTTTAGTCGCTCAACGTTTTGCCAAAGCAGGGCAAAGTTACGTTGAGCATGCTGTAGTGCAAAAGCAGATCAGTGCACAGTTATTTGAATATCTGAAAGCGTATTTTCCAAAGACTTTTGATTCTGTACTTGAGATCGGTTGTGGGTCGGGTAATTTAACGCATTTATTTCAGACTCATTTTCAGTTTGATCAATTATTTTTAAATGATCTTTATGAGGATGTTGAACAGCATTTTTCAAAGATTAAAAATATAGCTTGGTTGATCGGAGATATTGAACAGCTTGAATTACCATCAGAATTGGATGCGATGATTTCAAGTTCAGCTTTGCAATGGATGACTGATCTACCTGCATTATTACAACGCATTCATGATGCGTTAAAACCGAAAGGCTATTTGGGTTTCTCTACATTTGGTGAAAATAATTTCATTGAAATCAAAAAGCTGACTGGGCAAGGTTTAAATTATTATTCTACTGAAGTATTGAAACAGAAACTTGAAGAAAATGGCTTTGAGATTGTTTTTATACAAGAAGAGCAAAAACATCTATATTTTGATGATCCTAAATTAGTTCTGCATCATCTAAAAGCGACAGGGGTGACTGCAACAGCAAAGTCACATCGTTGGACTAAGCAATCTTTACAGCAGTTTTATTCTGATTATCAACAGTTTCATGATGAGCAAGGTTTTCGCCTAACTTATCATCCGATTTATGTGATTGTAAGAAAAAAATAAATATAAGAGGTACATATTAAAAGTGCTTGAAGAAGAATTAACGTCAGAAAATATGATCAAGTATGCTAGTTATTCAATTATAGTTAGCTTATTTTTGCTTATATTTTATGAGTTTGAATTTGGGATAATGGTATTGGCAACTGGTATTTCATTAGGCATATTTGGTTTTTTTACAAAAAAGCATAGTAATAAGTTATTTATTTTTTTATTAAAAATTATATTGATGATTTTTATTGGTTGTTCTATATATTTTTCATTTGAGATTTCATCATATATGCGACTAAAAGCACCAATTCAAAAAATATGTGGTTCTGTTAAAAATATAAATATTTCAAAAAATAGGCATACACCAAATACATTTGAGTTGGTAAATAAGCGAAAAGTAGTCACTTTTTTATATTACCAAGAGGATAAAGAGCTGTTTTCATCACCAAATATTTGTATTGAATATGCTTTTGATGATCGTTGGGAAAGTTATCCTCGTGTTTTTAAAATTGAATCTGAATCAATCCATTAAATGTAAAGTGAAGGAAATGAGATGAAAGGTATTTATTTTGTCAGTGGCATTGATACTGAAATTGGTAAAACTTATGCCACAGGTTATCTCGCCAAGCTTTGGACCGAACAAGGACAGCGTGTCATTACCCAGAAGTTGGTGCAAACAGGGAATATCGATGTGTCTGAAGACATCGAAAAACACCGTGAAATCATGGGGAGTGGCTGGTTTCAAGAAGATCATGACAAACTGACCATGCCTGAGATTTTTACTTATCCAGCATCACCGCATTTAGCTACGCGTTTGGATGGGCGTGAGTTAGATTTCGCTAAAATTGAGGCTGCAACTCAAGAACTGGCACAACGTTTTGATGTGGTGTTATTGGAGGGTGCTGGTGGTTTAATGGTGCCTTTAACCACAGAGTTATTGACCATTGATTATATTGTGCAGCATCAATTTCCTGTAATTTTGGTGACTTCTGGGCGTTTAGGCAGTATTAATCATACTTTATTAAGCTTGGAAGCATTAAAACAGCGTGGTTTGAGTTTGTATGCTTTGGTGTATAACTTAAAAGATGAATCTAAAGATCCATTGATTTCTAAAGATACGGCGGATTATTTAAAGGCTTATTTGGCAAAGTATTTTTCAGAAGCAAAATGGATTGAGTTGGAAAAATTTAACTAACTTTGGGTATTTATTGTCTAGTAAATATCTGTGATCGTGGAGGGCGGCAAGGATGCCGCCAAGTTAGACTGCGGTAGCAAGGACGTACCGTCAGTCTGACAAAAGATTTTTGTTACTTTTCATCTTTGAAAAGTAAGAAGATTTGCTATGAGTGGGTGGGCTTGGGAAGACTAAGTCACGATAGCTAATGGATTTTATAAGCGATTTGATTCATAAACTTAAGGTGAATAACAATGAATAAGAAGAATTTTGTTTTTATAACACTATGCTTGTCAGGTTTGATCTCGACTACTCAAGCTGCTGTACCCGCAGATAAAACCATCATTAGTTGGATCACTAATTTACAAGATTCAAATGCGAATCCTCAGCAAGCTATTCAGATTCATCACACGGAAAAAGTAAAATTAATTTCAGGCGAAGAAGCTTATTTATCTGGTGTTAGTTTTGAAAATGCAGGGCGTAACTTTTGGGCAGGTTATGTGCTAACCCGTCCAAAATTAAAACAAGCAAAAATTTTAAAAGAGTTTGGTGGTCAATCGAATACATTTAAAGTTCATCCAACGATGTATAAAGGTAAATCGATTGAACTGGTTGAAATCGAAAGTGCTGGGTCGGGACAAGGAACTGTTGAAGCTACTAAAAGTTTAGTTTATCTAAGCCAATGGAATGCCAAGTTGATTACTGAAGTTCAGGAGTCTTCGAATGCTGGTCGTTATGACGAAAAACTTGATGCAGAAGATTGTCGTTCAGGATCAGATAATACGGGTTATTTAAACGTGATGCCGTATTCGCCTTACGTTGTGAAAACGACGGTGACAGGAAATGCTTGTAATGACAAGCCTAAAGGATACAAAGTAAATAGTTTGGTTCTCCCAATCGTCATAAGTGAAATTAAATAAAAAAAGCTAACAAGCGGACTTGTTAGCACAGGAGGAACTTAGAATTGTGAAGCCTAATAGTTAGTGTTTATTTTTCTAGTTATTGCTCACGATCCCAATTTTAGTAACTTTACTCTGCTGAGCTAATGCCATCACCATGGCAATATTTTTATATTCTGCTTCTGGGTCTGGTTTAAACTTGATCTGATCCTGATCAGATTTTTGCGCAACAGATTCAAACAAAACCTTCAATGCTTGGCGATCAGCAACAGCTTGATCATTCCAGAAAATATGACCTTGTGCATCGACTCTCAGGTTGATGGTTTCGGGTGGTTTCTCATTGGTTGGTGGCGGTGGTACGCCATTAGGTAAATTAATATTAATGGCGTTGTTTGGGATTGGAATCGTGATAATGAACATGATCAACAACACTAGCATGACATCAATTAAAGGTGTCATGTTAACGTCGAGCATCACATCATCTTCACTACTTTTTGGTCCGACATTCATGCCCATGACTAACTCCTTATCATTTGATTAAGGTGAACTAGGTGGAGTTGTGACAAATGCAATTTTGCCAATACCCGCTTGTTGGGTGGTACTAATCACTTCATCGATTGCTGCATAGTGTGTGAGTTGATCACCACGAATATGAACCTCTGGTTGAGGGCGCTTTTGCGCCTCAACTTGTAATCGTGCGAGTAACGTTTCTTTATCTGCAACGTGCTGTTCATCCCAGAAAATATCACCTGTTTTATTTACTGAAAGTTGAATATTTAGTGGCGTGGTTGCATAGGGTGCATTTTTTTCTTCAGGAAGATTTACAGGGACAGTGTGTGTGACCACTGGAACAGTGATTAAAAAGATAATCAGCAGGACCAGCATAATGTCAACAAGTGGAGTGGTGTTAATCGTTCCGATTACATCATCGTCACTTTGATCTGAATTTATCATCATGCCCATAATCGTATCCCTTATTTAGAATCACGGTTTACAGGGTTGCTACGTAATTCACCACTGAGTAAAACAGCATGTAAATCAGAGCCAAATGAGCGGACATTATCCATGACTGCTTTATTACGACGAGTCAACCAGTTATAGCCAAGTACGGCAGGTACAGCCACAGCTAAACCAATTGCAGTCATAATTAATGCTTCACCTACAGGCCCAGCAACTTTATCAATAGATGCTTGTCCTGAAATTCCAATGGCGGTAAGTGCGTGATAAATTCCCCAAACAGTTCCAAATAAGCCAACAAAGGGTGCTGTTGAACCAACTGTTGCTAGAAATGCTAAACCGTTACCTAAATGACTTTGTACTTTCTCAATTGCACGTTGAATCGAAATGGTGACCCAAGTATTAAAATCAATACGTTCTAATAATGTGCCATCATGATGTTTGGTTGAATGAATGCCTTTTTCGGCAATATAACGATAAGAACTATTAGGGGCTAAGCTGTCTTTTGCACTATTTAAAGTATCTGCTTCCCAAAAATTACGTTCAGCTTCTATACCATGGCGTTTAACTTTACTTTGTTGAAATACTTTAGAAAAAATGATGTACCACGTACCGATCGACATCAATACCAAAATAAACAGTGTTGTTTTAGCAATAACATCACCTTCACGCCAAAGTGCTTCTAATCCATAAGGGTTATAAGCTTCTTGTTCAGTTGCTGGAAGTGGAGGAGGAGTTGCTGTCGTTTGCGCGGTTTCATTCGCCGCGACTGTGGTTATAGCAGTTGTTTGGGTGGTTTCATCTGCCCAGACTGCGCTTAATGGGAGTAAAGTACTGGTTGAAATTAAACCAATAGCCGCGAATCGAGCGATATATTTTGCTGTTTTATTCATTTTAAATTCTCCAAAAAATTGTTTAATTCATTTGCTTAATTAGGAAATCGTGAATGTGTATTCGATTTCATACCAGTCTTGTTGAGGAACACCATCTTTCATGGCAGGTGTAAAAGAACACAAGCTGTATGCTTTAGTGGCTGCTCTATCTAGCGCTCTAACACCACTCGATTTGTTCACTTTGGCATCGATGACTTTTCCTGAGCTATCGACCAGTAAACGCATCCGTACCGTACCTTCTTCACCTGCCATTTCCTGTTCACGTGGATAATCAGGCTTCTTACATCCTGCACTACCTTCCGATACTCCTCGTGAGATCCCAGCAGGTTTTGGTGCGGGAGCAGGCGCGGCGACCGGTGCTGCAACAGGACTTGGACTAGGTGCTGCGACAGCAGGTGCAGCTGTAGGAGTTGCAACTGTATTTTGTACAGGTGGCGTTGGTGTTGGTTTGGCAACAGGTGTTACTTTTTCCACTTGTTTCGGTGGATCAGGCATTTTTGCCACTTTCTCTACCATTTTGGGTGGTTCAGGTGGTTTTTCCTCTGGCTTGGGTGGAGGTGGTGGAGGGGGCGGTTCAATATCTTGAATAATGAGTAGTTCGACAGGTTTCTCGACAGGCTTGGTCATCTCGGTCGTTAAACTTGTTACTAAAATGTAGGCGATCACAAGATGAAGAAATAAAACCACACCAAGACCGATCAGACGTTTGGCCGATTGATTTTCATTCTCAGCAAAGGGTATGCCCATAATTGCTCCTGAAATTGTAATCGTTGAGTTGTATAAAAGTATTTTGGCTAGATTGAAAATCTTGGTAGCAATTTTTATCTTATATACACATCAGGATTACGTTGAACCACTACAAGATAAAAAAGGAACATCTTGCAGTGGTTAGAGTTTTAGAATTTATAAGTGCCTCTTAGGAAATATGCACGTCCCGTTACGTCGCTATAGCGAGGGTCATAACCATATTGAAAGTTATCGAGCACATTCGAAGCAGAAGGTTCAGCATCAAATAGATTTTTGATACCAGCAGTCAACTCTAGATTTTTAAAACCTTTATACGTTCCTGAAACGTTATATAAGGTGTAATCACTTACGCGGTGGTTATCATATTTCTCATCACCAATTTGGTTTTGATCTTTATAGCCACGGTAGAACTCTTGCTCGAAGACCATTTTCCAGTTTTCGTAGCTCCAGTTAAGATTGGCAACGTGTTTCCAACGTAAGATTGCTGGATCATCATATTTACCAACATAGCCTTCCCATGCACCATCTTTCTCTTCTTGACGGTCGTATTTGATAACATATGTGCCATCAATACCGAAGCCAAAGCGACCAGTAGAAGTCATAGGTGAAAGATAATTTAACGCTAAATCAATACCTTCAGTTTTAACTCCACCCATATTTGTTAATGCACTGTTGATATATTCCAATCGACCATCAGCCCCTCGAATGAAACGATTTGCATATTTTTCAGGATCACCGAAGATCATTGCTTCTCCGATGCTGTTAATTAGTCCATCGATTTTGATGTTGTAATAATCAGCCGAGAACACTAAATTTTTGATCGGTTCTACAACAAAACCTGCGGTAATTGAGGTTGATTCTTCGGGTTGTAAGTCTTTTGTTCCACCTTGTGTACGGTAGAATTGGGTATTACATTCAGTTTGGTATTCTGGTGATATTGCTTTGCCGTTTGGACATAGCACAGGATCATTGTAGCGCGCACCAGTATAAGTTTTACTTTGAGGTGCATTGATATCATATAAGCTAGGTGCACGGAAACCTGTACTGTATGAAGTACGGAACATCAATTGTTTAATTGGTTCCCAGCGGAATGCGATTTTAGGATTAAATGTATCACCAAAATCACTATAGTCATCATAACGAGCTGCTAGTTGTGCTTCTAAGGTTTTGGTAATTGGAATATGTAACTCTGTAAAAGCTGCAGTAATATCTCTTTTGCCTTTACTTTCAGGTTTATTAGGATCAATACCGCTGCTAGGAACTTGACTGACGATTTCCGAATTCACATTGGCTTTCCAGTCCTGCTTACTAAAACTACCCCCAAAGGCAAAGCCTACCTCACCTGCGGGCAAAGTATAAATTGGACGACTAATAGTAAAGTCAAATGTCGTGGCTGTGAGTGTACCCTTGTTGGTATCGCCTTTTACCTCAAAGGATTCCCAAAGTTCTTGATTTTCACTAGGACCGAAAGGGTTGATTGTTCCATTGTTTAAAGCATCTTGGAGTTTACTTTTATTTAAATACCCTCCAGCAAAGCCATCTGTCGCTTCGCTACGTGCATAAGATAAACCTGTGTTTATGTCCCAACCGTAAGCCTCACCTTCTAAAGCAATTAATGCTCGATGTGATTCATTCACTGGATTAGACATACGGTTTCCAGCTTGTGATCTTAAATAAAGCTCAAGGGGTTCACCACTTAATCCTGCAACATCGGGAGTTATGCCTTTACCAGGATAATATTGACTTGTAGAGGGCAGGGTGACAGAACGACTATAAACATCTGGTGCAATTGAAGTAGTAACTTCATTACGTGAATAAATATATTCACCAATTGCATTGAAATTATCATTGAGTTTAAAGGTTCCACGACCTAAGGCGGAGATCGTTTCTGTTTTGGGAACAATACCAATCAAAGCTTGGGTATTTAGATAGCAAAGTCCACCATCAGCAACAGTATTGGGTGCATTATTACAATTGCTATTGCCATAAGGATTGCCTAACATCCTGGTTTTGGGGTCACGGAAATTGGCAGGGAAGCCATTTGCTGAACTTCCATCTATACCTAATTCAGGTAATACGCCTCCGCGTCGGCTAGCTTTACGATCCTTTGCCATAATGTCATTGGAGCGACGGTAGTCAACAACCCCCATGAGATTAAAGCCTTGTTCATCTAGATCCCCATACCCCCCAAAAATTGAAATATCTTGTTTGTCACCACCGCTTTGTTCTGGCTGGATAAAGCCTGCGCTAATATTTAATCCTTCAAATGATTTTTTAGTAATGAAGTTAATAACACCAGCAATCGCATCTGCACCGTAAATTGCTGAAGCTCCATCACGTAAAATTTCAATACGATCAACCATTGCCATTGGAATAATATTTAGGTTTGTGGTTGATGTACTAAATGGACTGTACGCTAAACGTCGACCATTCAATAAAATTAATGTTTTATCAGTACCTAATGCTCGAAGATTTGCAGATGAACCCTCGGTATTACTTGCACCAACATTTTGAGCTGTAGAAAATCCTGCTTGATTGGCACTAACTTTAGTTAGTGCTTCCTCGACAGTCGTTACGCCTTGCTTTGCAAGATCATCTGCTCTAATCACCGTAATCGGAGAGGCGCTCTGTGCTGCAACACCTTTGATCGATGAGCCCGTAACTGCAACTTTTACAACTTTGGTTGGTTTCTCATCTGTGGGTGATTCTGTTTCGGCCGCATGGGTCATTGATAAACACAACATACTTAGACTCAGGGTACTGAGTTTTAGTATGTTTTTGCTCGCTTTTGGCAGAGCACTAGATTGAACGAAATTGGTATTTTTCATTGAATTTATAACCCCTAAATTGATGGTCACTCTAAATGAATGAACAAAATCGGTTTAGCAAGACATGTGCCAAACCTTATTTTTAGGGATCAATTACTTTTAGAATAATTGTGTAAAAGCGTTGTAGTTTTATTTGGTAAGCACTTCATATTTTTACTAATTATTAAAAAACAATGAATATACAAAAAATATTTTTATTGTCATTTTTTTACAACAATCAAGATTTTTTGTATCGCATTAAAATGCATCAAGAGTTTTTTATGCTGCTTTCATTTGGTGCGAATCCTGATTTATTTATTTAAAATTATACATTTGTAGTTTTTTACTAATTGAGATGTAAATTAATATAAAAGCATTGGCTTTAGCAAAATATTACTTCTAACTAACATGCATAAATCCATATTTTTAGAATACTTATTAAAAAACATTTATTTTAGGTTGGTAATTTGTTTGAAAAGTGGCATGAATTTAGCAGTAGTTTTTCCATCATAGAATGGTTTCTCTTATCTTTGTTATTTATACGAATGGTAAAAAATAGCTTTTAGCTTTGTAAAAATATTCTTTGATTCGATAAAGAGAGATAAATCGTTGTGTGAATGGTTGCTACTCGAAAAGACTAGCATTTACTGAAAAACGATGATGTGAGCACAATGTTGAAGTCTAAATTCTCAAACGTCGCTTTATTTTTACCGGTTACCGCATTTACCTCAATTGGATATGCCAGAACACCAGCACAAGTGGATCAAACACTTCAAAGGTTTTGTGGTGCCCTTGAGGATGAGCAAAATGAGGTTAAAAAATTTAAATTTTTTAATGAAAGTTTTGTTGATGCTGGTTTTGCAAATTCACTTCAATGTGAAGCGTTAGTGGGGCTAGAAAAGTTCATCCTATCAACAGCAGAAAGCATTTTAACTATTTATGAAAAAGCGAAAGCACATATTTTTAAAATAAAACCAAGAGTTTATTTCACTAATTACTTTGTATTTAAGGGTGGGGCTAGCACATTAATCTCAAAAAAAATCGTGTATTCAATGCAGCATCTTTTAGAGCACAAAAAACATTTTTTATTTACATTTTTTGATCTCAAAAATATGGGAGATAAGGATTTATTTAATTCAATCATGAATATCAACTGGCAATATTTTGATATTGCTTCACCACGTCAAAAATAAGTGATGAGTTCAACATGAAACAGAGCTTTATACGTTCATTGAAATATCACGGCTTAGCACTTTGTGTGGGATTAACAACGACTCTTGCAACTACTGTTGTTATTGCTAAAAGCCCAGCCGATCCAAATAAAATATTACGTTATGTTTTTCCTGTTGCAGAAACAGGTTTTGATCCTGCTGGTGTGCACGATTTGTATTCTGCGCACGTGAATGCTTCGATTTTTGAGACTTTATATACCTATGACTATTTAGCTTCACCTGCAAAGTTAGTTCCTCGGACAGCTGTAGCTTTGCCTGAAGTGAGTGAAGATGGTTTGACCTATACCATTCGAATTCAGAAAGGTATTTATTTTGTTGATGATCCTATATTTAAAGGAAAAAAGCGTGAACTAACCTCTGCGGATTATGTTTATTCCTTTAAGCGTTTGCTCGATCCGAACTTACATTCCCCCAATAGCTGGTTACTCGATGGACGTATTGCGGGAATGGATACAGTGCTGAAACAAGCACAAAAAACTGGAAAATTTGATTACGACCAACCAGTTGTTGGCTTACAAACGCCAGATCGACATACCTTGGTAATTCGCCTGACAAGCCCTGATCAAAATTTCCCGATGATTTTGGCCCATCAACCTGCAGGTGCTGTGTCTAGGGAAGTTATTGAAAAGTATAGAAATAAGTCTGGTTTTGCGATGGGTCATCCAGTGGGCACTGGTCCTTATATGTTGGCGCGATGGACACCGGGATCAAGAATTGTTTTAAAAGCTAATCCTGATTTCCGAAGTTTTGTTTGGAATTTTAAAGCGAGCTCTGCTGAAGATCAGAAAATTGTTCAAGCCATGCAGGGCAAACTGATGCCACAAATTGGTGTCATTGATATACAAGTGATGGAAGAAGGTCAATCACGTTGGCTGTCCTTTAGCAAAGATGAGGTGGATTTATTTCAACTCGATGGTGAGTTGACCGTTCAAGCTTTGCAGAATGGTGAGTTGAAACCTGAATTGGTGAAAAAAGGTGTGCAACTATCTCGTATCGTTGATCCATCCATTGACTATCACTATTGGAATATGAAAAACCCAGTTGTGGGTGGGTTGAGTAAAGAAAAAATTGCACTTCGCCGTGCCATGGCGATGGCTTTTTCTGCCGACAGTTATATCAATATCTTACAAAAAGGGGATGCCCAAAAATTACATGCACTGATTCCAAATGGTGTTGTTGGTTACGATCCTGACTATAAAAGCAGTATCCCTTATTCAGTTAAAGCCGCAAATCTATTGCTTGATCGTTATCAGTATCGAGTTGGTGCAAATGGTTGGCGAATGCAGCCAGATGGGAAGCCACTGGTGATTGATATGACGATTTCAGGAAGCAGTCTAAGAAGTCAACAACAAGCAGAATTTTGGAAAAGAATTTTAGATAGTCTCAAGATTCAGATGACCACTAAATCATTGCCATTTTCTGAAGCACTGAAGTTAGAAAAACAATGTAAAACCATGTTCAAAACCTCTGCTTGGATTGCTGACTATCCTGATGCTGATAATTTTATGCAGCTTTTTTACGGCAAAAACGTTCATGTGAGTAATAACAGTTGTGTTCAGATTCCTGAATTTGACCGTTTATACGAACAAACTCAAAAAATGTCTCCTAGTCCAGAACGTGACGCTTTATACCGAAAAATGTCTCGAATTTTGGAAGTCTATATGCCTGCACAAGTGATAGGCGCTCGTTATCGAAATATCTTGGCTCAACCCCGCGTGATTGGTTTTAAAAAGCATCCGATTCTTCCTGCGGAATGGATGTATATCGACATTGATATGAAGAAATAGAAATAAAGAACTGGAGTAATTATGAAATCTAATACTTTTAAATTAGCCACATTGTGTTTACTGACGATGGGTATTAACCAGATGGTAATGGCTGAAACTACAAAACGTCAGATCCTGCCAACATTTCAAGCCAAAGATATCGCAGTAATGTGTGATACCAAAATCAATGAAGTAAAAAAACAGTTAAAGTCTGTAGAAATGCGACCACTAAAACTAAATGCACCAGCAGCGCCTGTGCTAGCAGAATGGGATCGTATTTTTGCTGAGTTTGAAGATTTTTATGGTCCAATTGGTTTATATGGCAACGTTTATCCAGATGAGGCTGTTCGCAATGCTGCAGAAGATTGCGAGGTTAAAATTACGCAGTTCCAAACAGATATTTTTCAAAATCCCAAGCTCTATCAGCAGTTTAAAAAACTAAAGCCATCTGATGCAATAGATAGCAAATTTCAGCAAGACATTTTGAATAATTTCGAGGAAAAAGGCATTTTGCTGACCACCAATAAACAAAAACGTTTGAAAGAGATTTTGGACGAACTCGCGACAATTGAACAGGTGTATGCGAGAAATGTACGTGAGAATCCTCAAAAAATAGAGTTTAGTCCAGCTGAGTTAAAAGGCTTACCGCAAAGCTATATTGATGCTTTAAACAAAAATGATAAGGGTAATTATCTATTGGGGTTTGAATATCCTGAATACCGTCCATTTATGCAGCTTGCTGAAAGTGATGAGGCACGTAAGCGCTATCAAATTGCATTTAGTCGGCGTGGTGGAGAAAAGAATTTAGCATTGCTTAAGCAAGCGATTGATTTGCGTTATGAACTAGCACAGCTCTTTGGCAAATCGAGTTATGCAGAATGGGTTTTGCAAAACCGAATGGCAAAAACACCTGAGGCGGTGAATAAATTCTTAGCAGAAGTTCATACAACAGTAGCACCTTTAGAGCGAAAAGAAGTTCAGACCTTACGTGAATTTAAAGCTAAAACCTTAAATATTCCATTACAACAAGCCTCGATTGAGCGCTGGAGCGATGAATATTGGAGTGAAAAACTCCGTCAAGCTAAATACCAAATTGATCAAGAAAAATTGCGTGAATATTTTCCTACACAAGCAACTCAAGATTGGTTGTTTGCTATTTCATCTAATTTATATGGTATTGAATTTAAACCAGTAAATATAGTGGCTTGGCAAGATGAAGTCGAGTATTACGATGTTGTCGATGCGAAAACAAAGCAATTAATTGGTGGGTTGTACATGGATAAATTTCCCCGTGAAGGGAAGTATGGGCATGCTGCTGTTTGGAGTGTTTTCGGGCGGAGCCGTTTAACTGAGCGGAAACCAATTTCAGCTCTGGTCACCAATTTTAATCGAAAGGGACTGAACAGTGATGAGCTGGAAACCTTTGTGCATGAATTTGGGCATGCGCTTCATGGCATCTTATCGAATACTCGTTATGCATCACAATCTGGCACTTCAGTAGAGCGAGATTTTGTTGAAGCACCATCCCAGATGTATGAAGAGTGGGCGAGACGTAAAGAAACTCTTTCAAAACTCGCAGATTTTTGTAGTCCTGCTTGCCCACGTGTGGATGATGCCTTAATCGAAAAATTAAATGCGGTTCATGGTTATGGGCGAGGTCTACATTATGCCCGCCAAACTTTATATGCACAGTATGACATGGCATTGCATGGTAAGGATGCTTTGAAAATACAACCATTAGATGTCTGGAAAAAGATGGAGGCTGCAACAGCACTTGGCTATGTGCCGACTACAGAGTTTCCAGGCCAGTTTGGTCATATTATGGGAGGCTACCAAGTTGGTTACTACGGCTATATGTGGTCTGAAGTTATGGCCTTAGATATGCTGTCAGCCTTTGGTAATAATTTGAACAATACCGAGGTAGGACAACGTTATCGTGAAACTATTTTAGCTCAAGGTAGCCAAAAACCAGCACAAGCTTTAGTTGAGGAGTTTCTAGGGCGTAAACCTAGTAACACTGCTTTTTTCAATGAAATTTCAGGTCAACGGATTAAATAAGGGGCATCTTTTATGCTGGCATATATCATACGTCGCATATGGCAGATGATCCCCACAATGCTGGGTGTCGTGCTGCTGATTTTTTTCTTGTTCAATTGGGTGGGGGGGGGATCCTGCTTATATCTTGGCAGGAAAAATGTCGAATCCAGAGCAAATTGAAAATATTCGACAACAGTTAGGTGTTGATCAGCCTTATTACATTCAACTTTGGATTTTCATTAAGCAAATTTTGACTTTTGATTATGGCGTGAGTTGGAGTACTGGGGAGTCGGTCTCGCAAATTATAAGCACTCGCTTGGGACCATCACTGACGATTCTGATTCCATTAACTCTGCTACAAACCGTAATTTCGATCATCTTGGCGTTAGCTGTTGCATCTGTGCGAGGAAGTTTAACTGATCGTATGGTGATGATGCTTTGTACGATCGGCATGTCGATCAGTATCTTGGTTTATATCATTGTTTTTCAGTACTTCTTTGCCTATCAATTGGGATGGTTTCCAGTTCAAGGTTGGAGCGATAACTTCAACGAAAATCTGTTCAAATATGCACTATTACCGGTTCTGATTATGCTTGTTGTGAGTATTGCGCCGACATTAAGACTCTATCGCAGTTTCATTTTGGATGAGGTCAATCAGGATTATGTTCGTACTGCACGTGCCAAAGGTGTGAGTGAGCGACGTGTTTATGGCATACATGTTTTACGCAATGCTTCGATTCCAATTGTGACGGATGTTATGGCGACATTACCTGCTTTGTTAATTGGCGCATTTTTGATAGAACGCTTTTTTGGTATCCCTGGTATTGGTCGAGAAGTCATCATTGCGGTTGAACGTAGTGATTTCCCCGTGATTAAAGCGATAACAGTTTATGTTGCCGTCGCAACCATGTTTTTTAACCTAATTGCGGATCTGATTTATAAGTTAATCGATCCACGCGTAGAGTTGAAATAGGTGAGCTTATGCTGAGTGTATTATTAAAACGAAAAGCACATGTACAGCCTAACACTGTATCCTTTGGGTTATGGCGTTTGGCTGTACAGCGACTAAAAGCAGATCGTATCGCAGTAGCATCGTTACTTGTGGTGCTCGGTTATTTCATCGTGTTATTGCTATCGATTACAGGTGTTATTGCATCAGATTGGAACAAACAAGTGGCTGTAAGTTACGCACCACCAACGTTTATTGGGACAAGTAAAGAAGGTGCTCCGTCAACTCCACTAGCGAAGCCAGCGGCAGATTTTCCTGAAAATCCGGCTGATTCTTTAAAAGATAGTTTTCGTGAGTCAAATACGGACATTGCAGAGCAACATGATAACAATACGTTGATTGATTATTACGGCGTAACCGATCCATTAGCTGAAGATATGTTGGTGATCAATCAGCAACTTGATGGGCAGTTGGTTGATCAAGACCAAGCACTGAAATCAACCTTAGCATTTGGTGCAGATAAATGGGGACAAGATGTTCTACTTAAAACGATTAAAGGCGCAGAAACTTCTATTCTTGTCGGGTTACTCTCAGCATTATTGGCGGTTGTAATCGGGACTTTTCTGGGGGCGATCTCTGGCTATTTCGGAGGATGGGTAGATGATGTTCTCAATTGGTTTTATAACATCTTTACTTCGATTCCTTATCTATTACTAGTTTTGGCCGTTGCCGCAGTTTTACAGCAGAAAGGTATTCTTTCGATTGTATTAATTTTGGGCTTGACTGGTTGGACTGGTGTTTTCCGACTGATTCGTGCTGAGTACATGAAACATAAATCCCGTGAATATGTTCTCGCTGCTAAAGCGATTGGCGTGAGTCATTTTCGCCGTATGTTTATACATATTTTTCCAAACGTCAGCCATATTGCTTTGGTTCAAATTTCTATCCTTGTCGTCGCTTTTATCAAAGCTGAAGTGATTTTGAGTTTCCTTGGTTTTGGTGTTCCTGTTGGCGTGGTCTCATGGGGCAGTATGTTGAATGAAGCACAAACTGAGTTGATTCTAGGTAAATGGTGGCAATTGGCTGCGGCATCGATTGCGATGGCTGTCTTGGTGACAGCATTTTCAATGTTTACTGATGCTTTGCGTGATGCATTAGATCCTAAGCTGAAATAACGGAGTGAAATATGATGCCAAATACAAATGAAACGCCGTTATTAACGGTTGAAAATCTGCATGTCAGTTTTAAATCAGAGAATAAGCAATGGGTTGAGACCGTCAAAGGGATTTCATTTAGCATTCCAAAGAACAAAACGGTTGCTTTAGTTGGTGAATCGGGTAGTGGTAAATCAGTAACTTCTTTGGCCGTGATGGGATTACTGCCAAAAGAACAGAGTCGAATCTCAGAGCAAAGTAGAATTTATTTTGAAGATAAAGACTTACTGACGCTATCCGTTCGAGAACTTCGTGACATTTGTGGAAGGGATATTGCGATGATTTTCCAAGAACCGATGTCATCATTAAATCCTGTTTTTACAGTTGGGGATCAAATTGCAGAGGTTTTGCGTATTCACTTAGGCATGGGACGTAAACAAGCTCGTACACGTGTTTTGGAGTTGTTAAAAGAGGTTGGAATTCCTTCCCCTGAAACCAAGATCGATGCCTATCCAAGTCAATTGTCTGGTGGGCAACAGCAACGCGTAATGATTGCAATGGCGATTGCTTGTGAGCCTAAACTTTTGATTGCAGATGAGCCGACCACAGCCCTAGATGTAACCATTCAAAAGCAAATTATTGATCTGTTGGAATCTTTACGTCAACGGCGTGAAATGTCGATGTTGTTTATCACACATGACTTAGCTTTGGTTGGTGAGATTGCTGATGAAGTGATTGTGATGCGGCATGGTGAAATTCGAGAAAGTGGTGAGACTAAACAGGTTTTAGAGCAACCGAATGATGTCTATACGCGAGCGTTATTACATTGTCGTCCCCAATTGTCTTCACGTCCATATCGGTTACCGATTACCAGCGATTTTATGAAGCTAGAAAATGGACAACTTGTGGAAGAGATAAACTTATCAACGCTTCATTTACAGCAACGTGCACGTGGATTGAAAGGTGATGAAAAAATTATTTTGGATGTCAAAGATCTGAAAAAATCATTTTATAGTCGTAAAGGATTATGGGGACGTGATGAATTTCAAGCTGTAAAAGGTGTCTCTTTTAAACTGGCAAAAGGAAAAACATTAGGTCTGGTTGGTGAGTCTGGTTCAGGAAAAACAACCATTGGTTTGTTGTTAATGCGGTTACATGAAGCAACAGGTGGACAAGCGCTTATTGATGGTAAAGATATTTTTGCCATGTCTGAAAAAGAGTTTGCAAAGTATCAACGTAAAATACAGATCATTTTCCAAAATCCTTATGCTTCGTTGAATCCGAGGTTTACGATTGGACAAATTCTACTTGAACCAATGCGTATTCATGGGATTGGTCAGGATGATACAGAACGTAAAAAAATAGCTTTAGAGTTGTTAGAGCGCGTAAGTTTACCTGCTCAAGCTTATGATCGTTACCCACATGAATTTTCAGGAGGACAACGTCAGCGTATTGCTATCGCACGTTGCTTAACTTTAAAGCCTGAGATTTTGATTTGTGACGAATCAGTTTCAGCGTTGGATGTTTCTGTACAGGCGCAGGTATTGAACTTACTTCAAGATCTACAAGATGAGTTTGGTTTAAGTTATATCTTTATTTCTCATGATTTATCGGTGGTGAAATATATTTCAGATCAGGTCATGGTAATGAATCATGGTGAAATTGTTGAAATATCCAATTCTGACGATCTGTATCTGCACCCTCAGCACGAATATACGCGAAAATTATTGAGTGCCATTCCACAAGGTATTGCTTGATCGCAAATCTTGGACATTAAAAAACGCTCAAATTGAGCGTTTTTTCTATTTCTAAATGACAATCAATTAAAACTTCTTAAAGCCTTTATTGAAGCCAATCGTTTTACGACCATTGTTATTATGGTTGCCACCATTGCTGTTTGGGCGCTGTTCAGGTTGTTCATCATCACGACGTTGTTGACGTAAATAACCCCCACGACGTGCTGCCATTGGTTTATCTGTCATACGTTCAGTACGACGTTTAGCCATACCGAATAAACCTGTACCTTGGCGTGGTTTTAATTCAACAGATTTTGCTAAGTTATCGATATCCATCTTGTCGAGTTCCATCCAGCGACCTGTACGTAACTCACGAGGTAAAATCACGGTTCCGTAGCGAGTACGTAATAAGCGGCTGACTTTTAAATTCTGCGATTCAAAGATACGACGAACTTCGCGATTACGACCTTCTTTCACGACTACTTGATACCAACGGTTAATCCCATCACCACCAATTTCAGAGAAGGATTCAAATTTCGCAGGACCATCTTCAAGTTCAACGCCCTTGAGCATGTTATTACGGATTTGAGGTGTCACTTCACCCATAACGCGTACTGCATATTCACGTTCTACTTCGTTTGATGGGTGCATTAAACGGTTTGCAAGCTCACCATCATTGGTAAACAACAATAAGCCTGTACTGTTGATATCGAGGCGGCCGACCATGACCCAACGATCATTGGCGATTTGAGGCAAATGATCAAATACGGTTGGACGTTTTTCAGGATCATTGCGTGAGCAAATTTCACCTTCTGGCTTATAGTAAATTAAAACACGACGACGAATTTCATCTTCTACTTGGAATTGTACTTTACGACCATCAATACGAAGTTCATCACCTGGCTCAATGCGTTCACCCACTTGGGCAATACGACCATTGATGCTGACACGACCAGCAGCAATGACTTCCTCCATATAGCGACGTGAGCCAAGCCCAACTCTCGCTAAAACCTTTTGTAATTTTTCACTCATGACAGCACAACCTTAGACATAATGATCAACAGTTCACCTTCTCAAGACTTCGGTGCTTGCGCATCGAGTGTCATGAAAGCTTCCTTGGCGTTCTGCAGGGGAGGCAGTTGACCTAGCGAAGCTAGACCAAATGCATTTAAAAATTGGGGCGTTGTCACTAACAACGCAGGTCTTCCAGGTAAGTTTCTGAAACCAGACTCTTTGATCCAGTTCCAGTCAAACAGTGTTCTTAAAATTTGACTGTTATTTGATACACCACGAATTTGCTCAATATCTGCACGTGTTACAGGTTGATGATACGCAATAACAGCGACGGTTTCGAGTAAAGACGGCGATAATTTAGTTGGGCGTTCAGGCCAAACTTGCGCAATGATATTACGATACTTGGCGCGAACCTGAAAACGGAAACCTTGAGCTGTTTCGATTAATTCAATAGAACGGCCATGTTGTAACATTGCGAGTTGTTGCAAAAACTGACGTAATTGTTGCTTATTATATTGGTTTTGAAAGGCTTCTTTTAGTCGTGCAAGTGAAACTGGTGAGTCACTGGCGAATAATATCGCTTCAATTTGCAGTAGAACATCATGATGAATATCTTCCAATGACATGCCTTCATTGGAATCAAACTGATCTAAACTCATGCTGAAATTCCTTGAATTGTCAGAGGTGCTTCGATCCCTGTATGAATAATTTGAATCTTTTGTTGACGAGTCAATTCAAGTACTGCCATAAATGTTACGACCATGCCCATACGACCTTGCTTAGGATTGAGTAAAGTTATAAAACTTAAACTTTCACCAGAAGCCAGTTGGCTTTCAATATAAGCAATTCGCTCTTCAAGTAAAACAGGCTCTTGAGCAATAACGTGTGTAATCGGTTCAGGGCGATTGAATACGCAAAATAACGCATCCCTTAAAGCATCAGCATCATAACCCTCATAGATTGGGGCAATATGTCCGATACTCACATTTGTACTAAAGGTATCTCGTTCAAAGATGGGCATTTGACCAAGTTTTTCAGCAGCTTGCTTAATGCGGAGGTAAGTTTCTAAACGATCGATGAGTTCTTGTTTAGGATCCTTTTCAAAAGGATCGACAGCAACAGGTTTGGGAAGTAATAAACGTGACTTTAGATCAGCCAGTAATGCAGCCATCACCATATAATCCGCAGTCAGTTCGATATTCAACGATTTCATACTATCCATATATGATAGATATTGCGTTGCAATTGGAGAAATATCTAACTGTAAAAGATCGAAGCCACTCTTTTGAATCAGGTAAATCAAGAAGTCCAAAGGACCTTCAAATTGTTCCAATAAAATTTCAAATGCGGCTGGCGGGATATACAAATCTTCAGGTATGGCTTCTTGCCACTCGTCAAGCACACGAATGGAAGGAGTTAACTCCAACGAAGTAGGAAGAATTTGGTTCATTACCGTTATAAGCCACGCGAATTTTCAAAAGCATGAAAGATCATTTTTGTGTTCAAGGGATGACACACGCCACAAGGAGCTTGGCTATTCTAATCGAAATACTCGATTTAATAAATTACTTGCTTACAAAAACCTTAATCTTCTCAGGGTATTTTGAGTTT
>NZ_GG665955.1:0-12857 GCF_000156555.1 Acinetobacter sp. ATCC 27244 | reverse complement strand
TATATCAAAGCATATTCGACATAGAAAAACTTTATGATTAAATATGTGATTAGAGTCATATTTTTACAGCATAACAAATTACGATGAAAAACTATTTAAAAACACAACACAATGATCTTGGTCAGACCGTTGGCCTAGCTATTGAAAATTTCAAAACTAGTCAGCCGATTAAAGAAAGTATCTTTGGACAGAATATTCAATTGATCTCTATCGTTGGAACAATAGCTGATTCAGCCTTAGCACAAATTTGGGCATGTGTAAGTTCTGAACCCAATGCAGCATGCTGGACTTATTTACCTTATTCGGCACCAACCAGTGCGATAGTATTAAGGGATGCTTAGCATAACTTATTTGGTTTTTATGGATCAACACATTTTCTTATTGAGGTAGATGGAGAAGTTCAAGGCTGGATTGCATTACTTAATCCTCGGCTTGAACACGGTGCGATAGAGATTGGTAATGTTTATTTTTCGCATAAAATGAAAAAATCCAAAGCTTCAACAGAAACCATATTTCTACTGTTACAACAATGTTTTAAACACGGTTTTAGACGCGTTGAGTGGAAATGTGATGATTGTAATGCCCCCTCTAAAGCCGCAGCCTTACGTTTTGGATTTCAATTTGAAGGCTTGTTCCGTCAGGATCGGATTGTAAAAGGGCGCAATCGCAACACCGCTTGGTTTTCAATCATTGATGAAGAATGGCCTGATTTAGAAAAAATCTATCAACAATGGCTCAGTCCAGATAATTTTGATGAGCAAGGTTTTCAGAAACGTCGGTTAACTGATTTTACGTAATGGCTTAAGATATTAGGCATCGTGGATTGCATATTCGATAATGTTTTGACATTGATCATGCATACAAAGATTTCGGTGTTCGAGATTTTTCCATATTTCTTTTACAATGGAAACCTCTAAAAAATATTCAAAAATTAAGTGATTACTTTCGACTTGGATAAGTCCTATATCTGGTTCTTTTAGAACTTTTGTTTCAGATTCTAATGTCCAAGGTTCAACAACATAAATGGTTTCATCAGCTTGAAAATCATTTATGTTGAGTAAAACTTGAAATAAATCCATTTTATATAACGTTATTCAAACGCGCTGACGTCACCAACCCCGCGACGAATAATCTCTGGGTTTTCACCTGACAAATCGACAATACTAGTCGTGGATAAAGTACCGAAACCACTATCGATAAATACATCAATACGTTTACCGAGCTGATTTTCAATATCATAAGGATCATCAAGTGGATCTTTTTGATCGGGAAGAATCAAAGTACTGGTCAGCAAAGGCTCACCTAATTCTTTCAACAGAGCCTGAGCAACTGGATTACTTGGAATACGCAAACCAATGGTTTTTTTCTTTGGATGCATCAAGCGTTTTGGTACTTCACTGGTCGCGGGCAAAATAAAAGTGGTGACAGCAGGTGTATTATTCTTAAGTAATCGATACATTGCATTATCAACTTTGGCATAAGTTGCAATATCGGATAAATCACAGCACATAATCGCATATTGATGTTTTGGACCTAAACCACGAATTTGAGCAATTCGTTCCATCGCACTTTTATTACCAATCTGACAACCAATCGCATAGGCTGCATCAGTCGGATAAACTACGACATCACCAGCGCGAATGCGATCTACAGCTTGAGTGATTAAGCGAGCCTGAGGATTTTCAGGATGAATATGTAAATGCAACATTATTATAACTCCCTGATCTTTATGGCTGAATTTAGTATGAAACGTGTATAGGGGAGGATGCAAGTCTTAGATGTGATAATTTTGTCATTTAATCAAGCTGTTCGCGTTTAAATTCATCGCGTTGTAACGCTAAGCCATTACGTGTACATAGACAGATGTAATAAATAAAATGAGCTGCATCATCTGGTAATTTTGCTTCGCCAGAAAAGTAACGTTGGACCTGAGAGAACACATTGTCTTTAAATTGTCTTCCGTTACCACTGTCACCCGTCAAATTATCTAAAGACACTCGGAATTTTCGACCAAAGGCAGTCGCAAATAACCATTCAATCGCTTGTGGCTTGATTTCAACCTGTTCAAAAAGCGCCTGTTGTTCAGCTGTTCGACCATCTGGTGCATACCAATAACCCAAATCGGGTAATAGACGACGTTGTGCGCCAGAAATCGTCCAATGACTAATTTCATGCAGGGCACTATTAAAAAAACCATGCGCAAATTGGATTCTTGCAGGTTGTCCATTTTCCGCAGGGAAATATTCTGGTTCAAATTCACCTTTAACTAGTGTCACATTATGGTGGGAAAACCAGTGATTAAAGTGTAAAATAAGCCAATCAACCTGTTCTGGTTCTGTTGTTAACTTTTGCCAAGATGAACGTTGCACTTGATCTGGTGTTAAAACAGGAGCAGTGGTTGAATGGGTGCTAACAAGTAATGAAGTTGTTACTTCAAGTTGCGGCTGCAACAGGTGCATTGCTTAATTTACCCCGAGTTCTGTCTAAAGAAGTGCAAAATTGTATCTTAATCTTTGACAGAGTACCGATGAATTTGTAGAATTGCCGCCTTAATTATGTCAGCAAATACCTTTCCGGCACAGATTGAGCCGTTTAAATGGGCTGAACAGGGCTTTACATGGTCAGGAACACTGCCATTGTCTCGCTTTGCTCGTATCGCCCGTGAAGCTGTTGGATCAATTAATGATCAATTGATCAACATAGACTGTAAGCTATCAATGGATGCCTATCATCGCATTGTATGGTTAGATGGACATATTGATACAAGAGTTCCAATGGAATGCCAACGTTGTTTGGATACTGTTGAAACTGAACTTGTTTCAGATTTCCATTTGGCTTTAATCGATGATGAGTCACTGATAGAGCGCTTGGATGAGGATGCTGATTTCATCGTTTTAGGTGAAAGTGAATTTTCGAAAAAAGGTGATTTTGATACGCCTGCTTCGATTGATTTACTCGCATTGCTAGAAGATGAACTGTTATTGTTGGTGCCTTTATCTCCTAAGCATAATGCTTGTGAGCATAAACATCGACCTACCATTCAGGACGTTGTCGAAGAAAAACGGGATAATCCGTTTGATGTTTTGGCAGGTTTGAAGGGTAAACTTAACTCATAATTTATGTTATAATGTTGAGTTAAGACAACTGAATTTGTTCTGATCCATTTTTTCGATCTTTGTAAGGAGCCATCATGGCCGTTCAGCAAAACCGTAAAAGTCGCTCTCGCCGTGACATGCGCCGTTCACATGACGCTTTAACCGAGAATGCATTATCTGTAGACCAAACTACTGGTGAAACTCACCGTCGTCACCACGTGACTAAAGATGGTATTTACCGTGGTCGTCAATTATTCGCTAAAGCAGCTGATGCTGAATAATTGAATCATATGCATTAAGCGTTAGCTTAAAGTATAGAAAAAATGGGAGCGAAAGCTCCCTTTTTTGTTGTTTTTCGCAATTATAAAAAGATTAAATCAATGTTAAATTGCCGCATCGCTAAAGAGTCTATTGCTATTCTCATGTAGAATTATGGGTGTTGATCAAATTGGCGATAGACTAATTTAAGGATTTTTATATGTCGACTAAACGACTTGAGCAGGCAGCTCAAGCAACAAAAACTGCATTTGTTTTTCCAGGTCAAGGTTCACAAAAAGTAGGTATGCTTGCCGAACTTGCAGAGCAATTCAGTGTTGTTAGAGAGACTTTTGCTGAGGCGTCTGAAGCACTCGGTTTTGATCTTTGGCATATTGCTCAAAGTGGTGAAGGCTTAGACCAAACTGAAAATACACAGCCAGTGTTATTGACTGCCAGTATTGCCTTATGGCGTGTATGGTTAGAGTTAGGTGGTATTACACCGAAATACTTGGCTGGACACTCTTTAGGGGAATATAGCGCGCTGGTTGCTGCGGAAGCGATGACATTGGCTGATGCTGTAAAACTGGTTCATTTACGTGGCAAACTGATGCAGAGTGCTGTACCTCAAGGTGAGGGGGCAATGGCTGCTATTCTTGGTTTAGCGGATGAAAAAGTTGTTGAGCTTTGTCAGCAAGTATCTGCGGCAGGTCAAGGCTCAGTGGAAGCTGCAAATTATAATGCACAAGGTCAAGTCGTGATTGCGGGTAGTGCAGCATTGGTTCAACAAGTGATGGCTGAAGCGAAGGAGCAATCTGGTAAAGCGATTGCCCTACCAGTATCTGTGCCGTCTCATTGTTCATTAATGAAGCCAGCCGCAGAAAAGTTTGCTGAAGCTTTGGAACAAACTGCCATTGAGCTACCATGCCTTCCTGTAATACAAAATGTCAACGCGGAAATCGCGACAGATGTTGCTCAATTGCGTCAGGCTTTAACAGCTCAATTGTACCAATCGGTACAATGGACACGCACCATGCAATATCTACAGGATCAAGGTATTCAGTACGTGGTCGAATGTGGACCTGGTACTGTACTTAGCAATCTTGCAAAGCGATTACCGAACATAGAAAAAGCATTTGCCATTGATAGCAAAGCACGTATGGAAGATGCCCTAAACGCAGTGTTAGTGGTAGAAGGAAAAATTGCATGACACAACAACGAAAAGTTGCGTTAGTGACAGGAGCAAGCCGTGGTATTGGCGCAGCTATTGCACAGCAACTCATTCAAGACGGTTTTTTTGTAGTTGGAACCGCGACCTCTGAATCAGGCGCGCAAAAACTGACAGAAAGCTTTGCTGAACATGGAGCTGGTGCTGTACTCGATGTTCGTAACGGTGAAGCAATAGATGCACTTGTTTCAGATATTGAACAGAAATACGGTTCAGTTCTTGTATTGGTAAACAATGCGGGTATTACCAAAGATAACTTGTTATTGCGTATGTCTGAAGATGACTGGGATGATATTCTCAATATCCATCTGAAAGCCGTTTACCGCTTATCCAAGCGCGTATTGAAAGGCATGACCAAAGCACGCTTTGGGCGCATTATTAACATCAGTTCTGTTGTAGCGCATTTTGCCAATCCAGGACAAGCAAACTACTCAGCAGCAAAAGCAGGGATTGAAGCATTTAGTCGTAGCTTAGCGAAAGAGATGGGCAGCCGTCAGATTACAGTGAACAGTGTTGCGCCAGGCTTCATTGCGACTGAAATGACGGATCAGTTAAGCGAAGAAATTCGCAAAAAAATGACTGATCAAGTCGCTTTAAATCGTTTAGGTGAGCCTCAAGATATTGCAAATGCAGTGAGTTTCCTTGCCAGCGACAAGGCGAGTTACATTACTGGTACAGTTTTACACGTAAATGGTGGTTTATACATGGCCTAACTGGCGATGTATAAACTTTTAAAAATTTTTATATTCAATTAAACTAGTGGCAAATTAAAACGCCACAAGCAATGAGGAGAATTCCTGTGAGCGATATCGAACAACGCATCAAACAAGCAGTAGCTGAACAATTAGGTATGCGTGCTGAAGAGATTAAGAACGAAGCATCTTTCATGGATGATTTGGGTGCTGACTCTTTAGATTTGGTTGAACTTGTAATGTCTTTTGAAAATGATTTCGACATCACGATTCCTGATGAAGATTCAAATGAAATCACTACGGTTCAATCAGCAATTGATTATGTAACCAAAAAACTTGGTTAATCATATTGCATGATTGAAAAGCCACCGAAAGGTGGCTTTTTTATGTGCTCAATTTTTTACTTGAGAGGATTCATACATTTTTTTACAAGAAAAAAATAAACACTGAATATGAAATGAGTTTATTTAAGTGTATAAAATCTATGCTATTTAAAATAAATTATTAAATCATAACAACAAAAGGAAATATTATGAGTATCGAAATGCGAGTTAAACAAATTATCGTTGAACAACTCGGCGTAGATGAGGAAGAGGTCGTACCTAGCGCAATTTTTGTCGATGATTTAGGCGCTGATTCTTTGGATATCGTTGAATTGGTTATGGCTTTTGAAGAAGAGTTTGGCTTTGAAATCCCAGATGAAGATGCAGAGAAAATTAAGACACTCCAAGCTGCAATTGACTATATAAGGACTAATGTGGAAGGCGACATGTAATCGTATCATCCATTTTAGCGATCAAAGGCTACCGTAAGGTGGCTTTTCATTTTTGAATCTAAGAATCAAAAAAGTAAAAAATGTTGCAGCAGATCACTGTACATTTATTTACAAGACCGCTTTAAATTGAAACCTGTAGCATTTATTTTTTAGGTATAACTAGAAATTAGGTCGATTGAGGCCAATCTTCATAAATAATTACAGAGGAAATAACAATGGGTCTTTTTGATTTTGTAAAAGGTATTGGTAAGAAAAATACAGCACCAGCGGAACCACAAGCTGCGCCAGCAACACCAGCTGAGCCATCAGCTCAAGAGATTGCAAATAAATTATTAGGTTTAATTAAGAGTTTAGGATTAGGGGTGGAAGGTCTGTCCGTGACATATAACGGTACAACTGATACTGCTGTGATTAAAGGGCAGGTAAAAAGTCAGGCGGATAAAGAAAAAATCATTCTTGCTGTGGGTAATATCGATCATGTGGCACAGGTTGATGATCAAATGACAGTTGAAACCGCTGAGCCAGAAAGTAAATTCTATACAGTGAAATCAGGAGACAATCTGTCAAAGATTTCTAAAGAGTATTACGGTGATCCAAACCAATACAATAAAATTTTTGAAGCAAATCGACCTTTATTGAAAAATGCAGATGATATTTTCCCAGGTCAAGTATTACGTATCCCACAATAATCTGTGAATGTGAAAAAGGCGCTGAATGCGCCTTTTGTTTATTCTGATTCTAGAAATATTTGCTGAAATGCGATTTAAAATGAATAGGTGACGCCAAGTTTGGCGGTACGAGGCTGGCCAGGATAAACATAACGGTTGAATGCGCTATCATCATATCTCTTATTAAAGATGTTTTTGATATCGAAACTTAAACGTATATCAGATGAGAGATTGTAATAAGAAATAAAGTCTGTAGTGGCATAGGCACCCATAGTATAGGTGTTACTTGCTGTTTGTCCTTTTCGATTTCCTATATAGCGCTGATTTAGTCCTATTGCTAAACCTTCCAGTGGTTCTGAGTGGAACTCATACATTGTCAAGAAATTGAATGAATCTTTAGGAATATTCGCGAGGCGGGTTCCTTTCGCTAAGCTATTGTCCTTGCTCACTGCCGCATCTGTATAGGCATAATTACCAATGATTTTCCATTCAGGGGTGAGGTTACCAACGAGACTGAGCTCAAAACCTTTGCTGGTGACCTCACCTGCAGCAACGCTTTTAGTGCTATCGAGTGGATCTAAGGTGAGAACATTGTCTTTTTTTACATAATATAGAGCATTTTCAAAGGAAAGCTTGTCATCAAACAATGCGAGTTTAGATCCGATTTCATATGAAATACCTTCTTCTGGATCAAAGCCTTGATTGTTTCGATCGGCACCAGAGTTGGGTTTAAATGATTTGCTAATATTACTATAGACAGTAAGTTGTTCATTTAAATCATACGTTAAGCCAACACGAGGAATTAGCATATTGTGTTTGGTTGACCATGAAGTGTTATTTATAAAATTCGTATAATCATGTTGGTATTGTTCAAAACGTAGGCCAATCACGGTGTTAAGTCGGTCTGTAAAACGAATTTGATCTTGGATATAGAACGCTTTGCTGGTGAGCTGCTCATGATCATGTGTCGTGACGTTCTCTAGTGCGGGTAATGGTTGTGTGCGGTAGGGATGATGGATATTTAAGTCAAATGGGGCAGTAGAACGAATGATGTACGAGCGATAATCATAATCTTCAAATTCTAGTCCAGTGATTAAAGTATGTTGTAGATTAAATAAATCAAACTCGCCAACTAAACTTGCTTGGATATTTTTATCATTCCAGTCCAAATTTCGCCAATTATAATTTCGAGTAATGATCTC
Organism: Acinetobacter sp. ATCC 27244; assembly: GCF_000156555.1. Taxonomy (NCBI): domain Bacteria; kingdom Pseudomonadati; phylum Pseudomonadota; class Gammaproteobacteria; order Moraxellales; family Moraxellaceae; genus Acinetobacter; species Acinetobacter sp. ATCC 27244. Next base: position 4,942 of record NZ_GG665955.1, on the reverse strand, counting down.
ACCATGACTATCAGCTTTTATCCCATTCGCTTCAACGGCATAGCCATGTAAATTTCCATCTAAATATTGAGTGCCTACATTCAACGTCCATGTGTCATTGAGATGATGTTCGACCCGTAATTGGAACATATCATTATCGTTATATAAACGGTTTCGGTTTTTCCCTGATTCCCACCAATAGTCTTTTGGATTAAATGATAGTTTTTGTTGACCATCATAGCGGGTAAAGCCTCGATCAAGTGCGTGCTGATTTCTTAAAAAGTCCGCCTCTAAAATAACTTTTGTTTGATCTGATGGTGTCCATTGAATTACGGGTGCGATGTTCCATCGTTTTGAGTCCACATGCTCGCGATAAGTATCCCCATTTTCACCCATTAAGTTCAAACGATAGGTAATGCGATCATCTCCAGTAAAAGAACCAGTTGTATCGATGTTACTACGATAAAGTCCTTCGTCATCAATACTCAGGCCAAGTGTGGTTTTCCGATCGGGTTGAGGTGTCTTACTAACGACATTAAATGTCCCTCCTGGATCACCACGGCCATATAAACTCGATGATGCACCTCTTAAAACTTCTACACGCTCGATAGTTGAGCTATCAGGTGCATTAGGATAACCGCGATTGATCGGGAAGCCATTTCGATAATATTCACCACTGGTAAAACCACGAGAGGTGAGGGTGGTGAGACCTTGTCCACCAAAATTATTTGCTCGTCCCAATCCTGCTACATCGAGTGCTTCAGATAAGCGAGTTGCTTGAATATCTTCAAGTATCGCTTTATTAATTACAGTAACGGCTTGAGGGGTGTCTTTCAGCAAGGTATTACTACGCATTGCCGCACTTGCAGAGGTCACTTTATAGTCATGTTCAGCATTCTCAGAGGATGCCTCAAAAGTAAGGGTGGGTAAGGTACTGATTTGGTCGTTACCAAATGTAGTCATGGCACAACTCAGGGGTAACAAACTAGCTAAGATGCGGCGCTTTAACATGAGGATTATGATGAAAATTAAAATGATAATTATTATATTTTATTCGTTTGTTTGAATTGATGAATATTTTGCATAAGTGCTCATCAATGAATGACATATTTTCATATAAAATCTTAGATAGGAAAAAGATTATTTTTTGAGTGATATACAGATGATATAATTCATTTAAGTATAAATTGAAGACAAAAAATGAAAGCTCTAATCAGTATTATAATTCTATATACATTTTTGACATCAATGACTTTTGCATCTAATCAGATGATGGATGAAACACAATTCACGAATTATTTTATTCAGAGGGCAAAAAAAGATTTAGTTAAAAACCAATTTGAAATTGTTGCTCCCCTAACTGTAAAGGTAAAATCTATTGATCATACAGATAAAGAGGTAACATCTTTCTTAGATAATCTTTTTAAGCAATACAAAAATGATCCACAGGCATTAGATACTCTCTTAGACTCATTTATTTATAATTTAACTGGACATGAACTCCTATATGAAGAATCAATACAGTTGTCATCCGTGCTGGGTGTAATTAAGCCTGTAGAATATGTCTTGAGTATCCAAAAGCAATTATCTCAAGCAAAAAATGAGGATGTTGAAAAAATAGATTTATTAAAAAGAAGAATCAATGATGACCTTTATCTATTATATGTTTTTGATACAGAAAAAGGGGTAAGGTTTTTAACTACAAAAGACTTGAAAGATTTAAAGCTAGATGAAAATACTTTATATGAAAAGACAATAAGTAATTTAGAAAAATACTTTAAAATTAAAGGCTTGGTTTTTGATGAGATTGATGTAAATGGTCCTAGTAAATTGTACAAAATTAGTTTAGACGAAATGTATGATGCAAGTATTCTCATACTTCCAAGTTATTTAGATAAGAAAAAATATGATGTAAATGGTGAACCTATTTTTTTTGCTCCCAATAGAAATGTTGTATTAGTAGTCGGTTCAAATGATGTATATGGATTGAGAATTGCCAAACATATAGCTTGGCAAGCTTTCAATGAAATGGGATATTCAATCACACCTAAAGCTTATATCTACAAAAAAGGTTCTCTTCAAGAGTATCTAATTCCTTAGATGTAATTTATTTTAAAACCGCTTTGGAATTTTTTGCCCATGGGGTACTGGTGTTTCAGCGTGTTTTAATACGCCGAATAGCCATGTTTCTGCATGTTGTACGGCGATTTTTAGTGAATCACCGAGAGCTAAGCGTCCTGCAATAAAACTTGCCAAAGAGCAACCCGAACCATGATATTCACCATCTAGGCGAGGGCATTGACTTTCAGCAATCATTTTCCCATCAGCATAGAGCACATTACGGATATGATCAGGGGTATCTTCATGCCCACCTTTAACAAGGACTGCTTTTGCACCCATTTCAAATAATGTTTGTGTGGCTTGCTCGATGTCATCAACTCCTGTCAATGCTCTTAGTTCAACTGTATTGGGGGTAATGACTGTTGCTAGGGGAATTAACTCAACAAATGCTTTTACCAAAGTCGCTTGATCTCCCAGTGAACCACCGCTATTTGCAACCAGAACAGGATCTAGTACATATAAATACTCTGGGTGAGCGCGTAAGAATTCAGCCAATGCTGCAATATTATCGGTTGTGCCTAACATACCTGATTTTACGCACTTAATCGGTAAATCACAGACCACAGCATTTGCTTGAGCCAATAATAGTTCTTTTGAGGTTGCTTCAAAACCAAACACTTGCTGTGAGTTTTGAATGGTTAAAGCAGTACAAGCAATTGCAGCATGTGCACCACTTTGTCCAATCGCTTCAATATCTGCCTGAAGACCTGCACCGCCTGATGGATCTAAACCTGAAAAACAAAGTACGGTCGGACGCACTGCAATTTCCTTTTATGTTTTCATTTACGTTAGTATAGGGAAGTTTCGAGAAACTCTCGACTATGTTGTGTAAGGCTTTAAGAGATTGAACGAATGACGATCAAAAACATACTGATTGATTTAGATGGGACATTAACCGATCCTAAAACAGGCATTCATGGTTCGATTCGTTATGCGCTAGAAAAGCTCAATCAACCTTTGGCGAATGACGTTGATTTAGATTGGACCATTGGCCCACCTTTGAAAGCCTCATTAGCAAAATTATTAGATACTCAAGATGATGATTTGGCAGAACAAGCTTTAGCTGCTTACCGCGAGCGTTTTTCAGTGACAGGCTTATTTGAAAATGAAGTCTATCCAACAGTGGAAGGGACTTTACGGCAGCTACAAACACAAGGATATCAATTATTTCTTGCAACAGCGAAGCCCACAGTTTATGCAAAGCAAATTTTGGCTCATTTCCAGTTAGATCAGTATTTTACTGAAATGTATGGTAGTGAGTTAACAGGGGAACGTACCAATAAAGCAGATTTAATTGCTTATATTCTTGAGCAAGAGCAGTTGAATGCTCAGCACTGCATTATGGTGGGAGATCGTCAATATGATGTCATTGGTGCACGCGCAAACGGGATCGAAACCATTGCTGTAAATTATGGTTATGGAACAACGCAAGAGTTAGCTCAGGTACAACCTGTTGCGTATATTTCTGAATTTGGCCAATTGATTGAGGTGGTTGATCAATTAAATATTGAGCGAAAGGTTTCATAACTATATTGATCAAAAAGCCTCGAATGATCGAGGCTTTTTTAATGTTTAACTAATTAATAATTAAACATTATGTTTTAAGCGGTATTGGACTAACTCTTCAATACTGATCACCGTCAGACCATGGGTTTGCGCATAAGCAAGAACCTGAATACCAGAGGCCATTGAGCCATCTGGATTGGTTAATTCGCACAACACACCTGAAGGTTTTAAGCCTGCTAAACGAGCGAGGTCAATCGTTCCCTCAGTATGACCACGACGAGTGAGCACACCACCATCACGTGCGCGTAATGGAAATACATGTCCTGGGCGACTGAGGTCACTTGCTACAGCATCGTCTTGAGTCGCAGCGAAAACAGTCGTCACGCGATCTTTGGCCGAGACACCTGTGGTTACACCTTGAGCGGCTTCAATTGTTACCGTAAATGCCGTTTTGAATTGACTTGAGTTATCCTCGACCATAGGCGGAAGAGCTAAATGATCAGCCAATGCTTCTGTTAGGCATAAACAGACAATACCTGAACCATCACGAATCATTTGCGCCATAACTTCGACTGTTAAAGTTTCAGCAGCAATAATTAAATCGGCCTCATTTTCACGGTCAAAATCGTCCATCACCAACACGGGTTTGCCTTGGCGAATGTCTTCTAAAGCTTGTTGAATACGTAGTTCAGCTGGGGAAAGGGCTGAAAAGAAAAGTTCGGGTTGAATTAAACTCGACATAATGAAACGCTCTCGTAAATAAGCTACGGTTGAACATTTCAGGACTGATGTAAAAATAAGCGCGTACCAAAACAAACCAAAAGATTGTTTCGGTGGTTTCGTCTTCTTTCATCCGGACTATACCGTCGGCTTTGGCATTTCACCAAATCTGCGAGTATATAAACATATATACAAGCTCGTGGGCTGATTAGGTCATTTATGTTTAATGCCTAACTTACCACCGGTGGGGAATTTCACCCCGCCCTGAAGCGATGTAATTTGATTATAGCCAAAGTTGCTTTGAAAAAGAGAACTTTTTATAGAATGAATCGTTCTATAAAAATGAAAAAATATGATGATGGGCTCAATGTTTTTATTTTTTGCAAAGTTACCAATATTTTTTAATTCAGCTTACACTGAATAGATAAAACAACAATAACACGGAAGAATGGAAGATGAGCAAAGAACCAACAAAAGAACAAACAGTAGCCTTAGAGCAGCTTGCACAGCAACTTAGGCGTCCTGTGATGAGCTTTCAAGATTTTTCACAATTATCTGAGCAGCATCTTGCTTGGCTCAATCAGCAATTACAGCAAACCATTGAAGATGAAAATCG
>NZ_GG665956.1:77026-77799 GCF_000156555.1 Acinetobacter sp. ATCC 27244 | reverse complement strand
CATATTGATGTCTATCCTCCTGTTTCTAGGTATTGGGAATTGGAGGACACTATAAGAATGAGGAAATATCAGTGAATATTAAACCAATTAAAAATGATGTTGAACTTACTAACGCTTTTATTCGATATTGAAAATAGATGAAAAATATGTGCAACATATTAAAGATGGTAGAATTGGCAATTATTTTGCACCAGTTGGTACTCCAGCAAACCATTTAGGAATTAACCCAGCAGGAAGAGTGCCAATTACTTTTGCTCCAGTAAAGGAAACAGAGGTGCTTAAATCAAAAGCTAAAGAAATTGTTGATACATGGACTGATCCGAATAAACCTTATCCAGCAAAAGGTGGTGGTACACAGTATTTTGTTCCAAACAAAGAAAATTTAAAACAGGTGAAGTGATTAATGAATAAACGGCTAGAACTATTTTATATTGCACTAGAAAAATGCGAGAATCTAATAGGTTTATATCCAGATTTAATTGTGTTGAAATCTATTTATAACCAAATTGAATATTTAATAAGTTTTGAAAAAAATATGGATATTGATAAAAGTCGAATATCTGAAATTATTATTGGGGTACAGACAGTAAGGGAAATTGAACCTTTAGATGATATAGCTTCAGAAATTTTTTATAGGGTAGCCGATGAAGCAAGAAAAATGAATAAATCCATGTGAATTGAAAAACGTGCATTACCTTTTAGCTCATTAAATAAACCTTATAGGCAATATGAAGTTATAAAGCCTATTACTCCTACAGCTGAATCAAAAATCT
>NZ_GG665956.1:69128-76344 GCF_000156555.1 Acinetobacter sp. ATCC 27244 | reverse complement strand
TTATTTTTTAAGCTGCCAATCATAGATATTTTTACGGTAGGCATACCAAATCATCCATAGTCCAATAATAATCATTGGGAAGCTGAGAATTTGCCCTTTGGTCATCCAGCCGAATAAGATAAAACCTTGGTCTGCATCGGGTTGACGGAAGAATTCCATAAAGAAACGTGCCACGCCGTAACCGATTAGGAATAAAGCTGAAACTGCCATACGTGGACGGGGCTTTGAGCTAAACCACCACAGCACGATAAATAGGATGAGACCCTCACACAGTGCCTGATAAATCTGTGACGGGTGACGAACCAAGCCCAGTGGGTCTGTTGGGAAAATCATGCCAAACGGATAATCAGGATTGGTCACCTGACGGCCATATAGCTCACCACCAATAAAGTTGCCGATACGACCGAACATCAGGCCTGTGGGTACACAGGGGGCAATAAAGTCCAGTGTTTGAAACCATGTTTTTTGGTATTTCCGACACCAGAACAGCATGGCGACCATCACACCGAGGAAGCCGCCGTGGAAGCTCATGCCCCCAGTCCAGACCTGAAACAACCATAGTGGGTTTTCCAGAAACTTGCCGAACTCGTAAAACAGGACATAGCCCACCCGACCACCCAGCACCACACCCAAAGCACCATAGAACACCAAGTCGGACACCATGTCGGCTGTCCAGCCATCGCGCTGTTTGGCTCGGTAAGATGCCAAGCCCCATGCACATAAAAATGCCAATAGATACATCAATCCGTACCAGTGTACCTTGACTGGCCCTAAACTCAGTGCCACTGGATCAATATTTGGATAGGTCAGCATCGCTTTTCCTCAATTTAGAATTTGAAATTAAGTTTTGAGCAGATTGTAGCGGAATGATGTGAAAAATGTTGTACATTCAATGTGTAAAGATGTGAGAACAAAATAATGTGTATTGTCGCTTTTGCATGGCATGTGCTAGATGAGATGCCACTTTGCCTCATTTCAAACCGTGATGAGTTTTACCATCGTCCCAGTGCTCCCCTGCATCAGTGGGAAAACCGCCCGATTGTGGCAGGGCAGGATTTGCAGTCGGGTGGAACATGGATGGGTGTGACCGCACCAGGTCGCTGGGCAATCGTGACCAACTTCCGCAATGGTCGGGACAAGAACCAGTACAGCACTTCACGCGGACACCTGATTCAGGACTTTCTGGAAAGTGATTTAGCTCCCATCCGCTTTGCGCAAATGCTGGAACAGAATCAGCAGGACTATGCGGGCTTTAACCTGTTTCTGGGTGATCGTGAACAGGCGGTGTATATGAGCAATCGTGGAGAAGCGCCACAGGTTCTGGCCAATGGCGTCTATGTGGTGTCCAATGGATTAATGTCTGAAGACTGGCATAAAACCAGACATTTGCGTAAACGCTTTACTCAGGAGTTTTTACCCATACTACAGCAGCCTCAAGTCGCAGAATTGGATTTGGTGTCTGCGGTTTGGGACATTCTGGAAGATGAGCGTAAAGTCATTGCCAATCTGTTACCTGATACGGGAATTAATCCTGAGATGGAAGCCCTATTGTCATCCACCTTTATTCAAAGCCCAGTTTATGGAACACGATGCTCTAATTTTTTAAGATTAACTGATACCAAATGGCAATGGCTAGAAAAATCTCAACAGGGTGAACAGCAGGGACAAGTGGTTAATTTGCACGTTGATCTGAAGCGTTAGGTTGATATGTTATAACATAATTATGTATATAAAACAACAAGATGAAATAATACTGTCATCACGATGACATAAAAGTGTCACCCAGCATTGTTATGGTGTAGCAAATCAAGTTACGTCCAAACAATACATCTGGGGATATTCTATGTTCTTATCAAAGACGGGCTTTTCCAAAAAGCTATTGGCGGTCAGTTTAATGGCAGTTTTGTCAGCGGGACTGACTGCTTGTAACGATAGTGATAACAATGAAAAAACAGAAGTACCAAAAACACCCACCGCAAAAAATGTAATTTTCTTCTTGGGCGATGGTATGGGGATTACCACCTTAACCGCATCGCGTATTTATTCTGTTGGGGAAGATGGCGATTTGACCATTGATACGCTGCCAGAAACTGCATTTGTTCGTACCTTTTCAGAAGATGGTCAAGTGACAGACAGTGCACCGTCTATGGCTGCCTATATGACGGGCGTGAAAATGAACAATGAAGTCGTTTCCATGCAGACAGGCACCATCGCATCTCCACCGAAAGCAGACGGCACCAGTACCTGTGACGATGTTGCATCCAATAAAGGCAAGAAACCAGCAGAAACATTGCTTGAACTTGCTAAGGCACAAGGCATGGGCACTGGGCTAGTTACCACAACCCGTATTACTCATGCAACACCTGCCACGACCTATGCGCATGTGTGCCATCGTGATGCCGAGAACGATATTGCGGCACAGCTTGTTCCTGCAGGTAAAGGTACAGGATGGGGCGCGTATAATACTAAATTAAAGGATGGTGTAGATGTGGTCTTGGGTGGTGGCTTACGTCAGTTTAAACCAACGACGGTATCGGGCGGTAAACGAGCTGATGGTCGTGATCTGGTCAAAGAAATGCAAGATCAAGGCTATAACTTTGTTTCAAGCGGAAGTGATTTAGCCAAAATTGATCCAAGCAAGACCAAAAAATTATTGGGCTTATTTAATGCCAGCCATATGAACTATGACTTGGATCGTACCAATAAGAAAATTGATGAGCCAAGCCTTGCCGATATGACCACCAAGGCCATTGATGTCCTCCACGCGAAAAACAAAAGCTTCTTCTTGATGGTTGAGGGTGGACGTATTGACCATGCACTGCATGACACCAATGCCAAGCGCGCCTTACAAGACACGGTTGCATTTGATAATGCAATTAAAGCTGCGATTGATAAAGTCAAACAAACCGACCCTGAGCTCAAGAATACCTTGATCGTGGTGACCGCTGACCATGATCACACCATGGTCTTGAATGGCTATGCAAAACGTACGGGTAAATATGTGAAAGGGGCAGAGACCAGTGTGCTTGGTTTAGTCAAAAACTATAACAAAGCAGGTTTCTCAACCGATGTGAATGGTAACCCATATCCAATTATCGGCTTTGGTACAGGTAAAAAGCGTTTAGACAATGATCGTATCGAAGCGCGTGGGGCATTGGCCGATAACGACAGCTGTAATCCAGTGACGGGCCCAGCGGGTAAATTTACTGATAGTCGTGGTACGGATATCGACAAAGAAGGGTGGTGTACGGGTACTGCTGCAGATGACTTCCAGCAAGAGGCTGTGGTGCAAACTGGGTTTGCAGACAGTGAAACACATGGGGGTACCGATGTGTTCCTAGGTGCGATTGGTGTTGGTTCAGACAACTTCCACGGTAGCCTTGAAAACATTGAAGTCTTTAACTTAGTTCGCAAAGCCATTGGCCTAGATAAATAACAACAGACTGGAGAACGATGATGTTAAAACAATTTAAATTAGGTCAGTTTGGTATGAAAGCATCTGTTTTAACTGTTGCATTAGTTGCTGCAAGCACTGGCGTACAAGCTGCGGGTGAAGCCAAGAATATCATTTTCTTCTTGGGTGATGGCATGGGCCCAACCACCGTCACAGCAAGCCGTATTTATGGTTATGGTGAATCTGGCAAATTAACCATGGACACCTTACGTCGTACCGTACGTATCAAGACCTATTCAGAAGATGGTCAAACCACCGACAGTGCACCATCAATGGCTGCTTATATGACGGGCAAGAAAACTCGTAATGAAGTGATTGGGATGACGCCTGGAACGATCGCGGTTGAACCAAGTGCGGGTACAGCACCAGATGGTACCAAAGTATCGAATGCCATTAATAATTGCCCAACCCCAGGTTCGAGTGTAGCGGCAGGAAGTCCTGCGGAAACGATTTTGGAATTGGCTAAAGCCAGTGGCAAGAAAGTCGGTGCCATTACCACCACAGAATTGACCCATGCAACTCCAGCGGCGACCTTTGCTCATGTGTGTCATCGTAATGCGCAGTTTGAGATTGCGCGTCAGGTGATTCCGGGTGGTGCAGGTTATAATACAAAACTGTTAGATGGCGTTGATGTATTGATGGGTGGTGGGCGCAATCATTTCACCCCTTATAATGCGACTGACAATAAAAAGGGTCGTGTTGATGGGCGTAACTTACTGAATGAATTAAAAGCTAAAAACTACACTGTTGGTGCGACCAAAGCAGAGATGGATGCAGCACCATTGAATAAAAAATACATCGGTCTTTATTCAGCAACCTCACATTTGGAATACGATTTAGACCGAGCACGAACAGCGCCAAACCAACCAAGTTTGGCTGAAATGACCGCAAAATCGATTGATTTACTACAAGCTCAAGATACTGCAGGCAAAGGCTTTTTCTTGATGGTGGAAGGCGGGCGTATTGACCATGCCCTGCATGGAACCAATGCCAAACGCGCATTGCAAGACACCATTGCTTTTGATAATGCAATTAAGACGGCATTGGATAAAATCAAGAAAACTGACCCTGAATTAAAGAATACCCTGATCGTGGTGACCGCTGACCATGACCATACCATGACCTTTAACGGTTATACCGCGCGTACGGGGAAAACCACAACCACCAACCCGGGTATTTTGGGTTTGAGCTATAGCTATCAAGAAGCCAAAGCAACAGACGCCCGTACGCGTGTATTGGCTGACGGCAAGAAGCATGCACCGAATCTGGATGTCAATGGTAAAACCTCAACCACCTTGGTATTTGGTAATGGTGGTGGCCCGCGTCCAACATCGCGCATCGACATTACTGACAATGACGCAGCTGCAGATGATTACTTGCAAGAAGTTGGTGTAAAACTCGGCAGTCCTGGTTCTGAAACCCATGGGGGTGGTGATGTGCTGTTATTTGCTGAAGGTGCGGGTTCACAAGTATTTAAAGGTACACGTGAAAATGTATGGGTATTCAGCAAATTAAAAGAAGCGTTTGGTTTTAAATAGGGGCTGCTAACATTTCACAGATACTTGCGACAGAGCATGGTTGAAATGTTAACAGACCGTCAATACTTTATTGAAGCTTTTCATCATATTGCAAACAACCTCAGTCACTATGACTGAGGTTTTTTTATGTAGGAAATAACATGCGTCTAGTGATGAGTGCGGTATTACTGAGTGTGGGAATGACGTCTTTGCATGCAGCCCCAGTATTAAGTGCCAATATTACCCGTGAGACCCAAAGCATTGGCAATGATGGTGTGACCCGAACCAGTGTGTTTCAGGAGCGTATGTATCGTAATACTCAGAATATTTGGATTGAACGTGTACTACCTAAACATCACCAACATGGACATGAAAAGGGCGGGCATAAACATTTGGATTTAGCAGAAGCGGCCCAGCATTATTTTATTGATCAGAAAAAACAGCCCAAACTCAATTTGGTGCTGATGGAAGATAAAACCGTTGTGCATTTACAAGATGCCGATGTCGATATGTTAGGACTGAGTAGCTGTTGGAGCTGTGTGTATTCATTGATTGACCCTAAAAGCTTAAAGGGAATGACCGTTAAGAAAAAAGACAGCAATAGTACTTGGTATGAAAGTCAGAATAAGAAAAATAAAATGAGCATCGAATGGGACAATCGCAATAATATTGCCAAACGGGTGGAAGTACGCAGTTTAGATGGTTTGCGCTACGACATTTTAAAAGCCAATATCCAACAGGTGAATATTGTAGAACCGTGGAAAAGCTATAGTAAATTCAGCAGCAAAGATTATTCAGACTTTGGTGATTAACCGCATAAAGCTGAATTAACTGAATTGAGCTCCTTATTTAAAGGGGCTTTTTTTATCATAGAAGTTGATCTGTTCGGTGACCGCTATCATTTCAATCTTTAAATGAAATGAGCTTACTGTTCGATTCATTTCATATAAGCACGAGTACGAGCTGAATGATTGGATTGTGATGGATTGAGATAAACAAATGCCGACATGATGTCGGCATTTTTTTTTGAGTGGATTGCTTAAATTAAGCTTTTTTCTCAATTGATGGCGCAACTGGATCAGCGGTGATATAGCCAACACTTGCACTATAACCACCATTGTAGTTAGCCAAAACTTTTGCTTTTAAATCAGCAGGAAGACTTGAACTATCACCTGCATGTTGGAAGTTGCTCATGATATAGGTCCAGCCATTGACTGAGTCAACCGCATGTAGACCTGTTGACTCTGCACCTGCTGGTGTTGAAAGAATTCGATCTAAAGATTTAGTCTCAACGTTATAAGCCCAAAGGAAGTTATTGGTATGGTTACCACTATCTTCACCAATGAACAAAGTACGTAATGTTTCAGAGAATTTTAAGTTGTCTGGGCTAGCAATGTTATTTGGATCAGCGGTATTGCCCAAGCTGTCTGCTGGAATATCTTTGCCCATGAGAATCATATGGCTTTGATATGGTGTCCATTCACTATTGATCACATTATTTAAGTGGTCAACTTGGCTGCCTTTCAGGTCATGGGCAAGTACACCACCAGCTTTTAATGTGCTCTTGAATTTAACATTGTGTGCAGCAACCCAGCTCGATTTACCTTCGATCATCGAGTCTTGAATATTGGCAAGTGCAGAATAAGCCACTTTATCTTTGATATTCACGGTGGTTCCTTCCATTTTGGTGAAGGCCATACTACCGCCTTTGAGGGCTGCATAACGGTGCGTTTCGAGGAAGGCAGCCGCTAATTCGATTTCTGCTTTGCTGAAACCGTTATTGGCTTCTTTTAACTTGATCCAGAGTGTTTTCTTATCCAATACAATCTGCGTATAACCGCTTAAGTCAGCAGGTGCAGTGGTTAAGCTCTCCATAATATTGTCAGCTTTAATGCCGCGAACATTGACCAAATCTTCAATAGTTTTACTGTCGGTATGACCCAGTTTGATCCATTTGATCGGTGCTGTAGAGGTTTCATTCAGCTCAGCAGTGTACTTGGCAACGTAGAGCGTCCCAGCAGATAAATCTTTTTCTTTATCTGCAATAAACATAAAGAAACCGCCGTTGGTATAGTCATCGCCCATGATCACGGTACGGTTGTCTGGCATCACTTGAATCAGCTCATGTGAAATACGGCCTAAGCAGTAGTGCTTAACTGCAGTACCACGACCTTTACCATCCAGAATGATTTCTGGTAAATGACCATAGTTATAGGCATTGGCTGTATTTTCATTGCCATACAGA
>NZ_GG665956.1:59130-68726 GCF_000156555.1 Acinetobacter sp. ATCC 27244 | reverse complement strand
AAATCTTACCATGGTTTGGACAACCTGGCCAAGGAACTCAGTATAAGTTGCCAAAATCTGTTCAGGAACTTTTAGATCCTAATAATCCATATTTAAAGGAAATTCGTAATGACAAGAGGTGAGTTAATTCAATATTTGTCTTCGTTGGGAGTGCATGATAGTAGTTATGCTTTCGACAAAATAAAAAATTCTGAGTGCGTAAGCATATTAAAGGAGAGAGAGATGTGGAATGTTTATTATACGGAAAGGAATATTCCTGACTGGCTTTGTTGCATAAATATGTAAGCATCTGATTTAAATAAATTTAATTTTGGATCAAGAAATAATCAAAACTTTTAAAATCATATAGTTATGAAATCTTTGTGCAACAAAGCCCTAATTAATCAAAATTTTTTTGTAGACTCAAGTTTTAGTGCCTGAGTCTATTCTTTCCCAAGGAGGCAATACAGTCCATTGTTCAACGAGGTAATCGATAAACATTCTGATTCTTGGAGACAAATGTTTTTTGCTTGGATAAATAATGCGAATAGGCTCGGGTTCAACTGTATATTTTTCAAGAAGAGGAATAAGTTGGAGCTGATCAATACTTTCTTGTGTGATATAGGTGGGTAGTTGTATGATACCAAACCCTGAAACTGCAGATGCCAAGATAGCATCTGAACTATCGATTTTCATCTTCTCAGGACCTTCAAAAACATAGATCCCCGAGTCTGTCTTGAATTTCCAGCTTCTACGATTGTTGCTACCATTTAGAAAAATTGTATCAAATTTTGCTAAATCTTCTGGAGTTTGGGGGGAACCATGTAATTTAATATATTGTGGTGATGCACATGTCTGCATTTTTTGCCATGCGATGGTCCGTGTTAAAAGTCGAGAATCATCCTTGGGTTCACCAACACGAATACCTATGTCAAAGCCTTCTTCAATGATGTCAACAAAGCGATCTGTAAAAGAAATGTCTGCTTTTAATCCAGGTCATTTTTTTAGAAAGGTGTCTAAAATGGGTAAAATATATCGATTTCCAAGTGAGTGAGGAGCTGTAATTTTTAAAGTACCAATCGGTTCAAGGCGACGTGAAGCCATTACATGATCAACTTCTTCTAAACCTTCTAAACCTTCTAAAATCTGCTGGCAATAATCAAAGAGAATTTGCCCCTCATCAGTCAAGCTTAAGCTTCGTGTCGTTCGATTTAATAGTCGCACTTTCATTTGTTCTTCTAAACGAACAATACTTTTACCAATAGCAGATCGTGATAAACCTAAATGTTTCGCTGCAAGAGTATAACTGCCATATCTGACTGAAGCTACAAAAGCAGAAATATCACCAATTCTATTGATTTCCATTGCTTTATCCCAATGTGATTATTCATTTGTTGGTAAGGTATTGAATATCCATTAATATTTAATACCTAATTTTTTTAATTTTGAAATCAGTGTCGTTGGATTAATCCCTAAAAGCTTAGCTGCACCCTCATCACCAAAAATTTTACCTTCACATTGTTTGATTGCCAGTTGAAGATTTTCAGTTTCTAACTGTTTAAGCTGTTGTATCGATAGGACTTGCTCAATTGCTGTAGCGTGATTGTGCTGCATAGTCTGAGAGGATTCTTGTTCCAGTAAATATTTAAATGAAACAGCGCCATGTTTGGCAGTAATCAATGCTCGCTCCAACACATTTTGTAATTCTCGAATATTACCCGGCCAGTCATAGTGTTGCAGTTCGAGGATGTGTTTTTGTGAAAAAGGTAAATAAGGCACTTTACGATTTTCACTGATCAGCTTGGTAAAGTGTGAAACTAATAGAGGAATATCTTCTTTTCTATCTCGTAAGGCGGGTGAGTGAATCGGGAATACATTCAAGCGGAAGTATAAGTCTTCACGGAAATTTTTGAGCTTAACTTCTTCTCTGAGATTACGATTAGTCGCTGCAATAATCCTGACATCAACGTGGCGAGTTTTTTCTTCACCAATTCGTTCAAATGTTCCTTCTTGTAATACTCTTAATAATTTACTTTGTAATTCTAGTGGGATTTCACCAATTTCATCTAGAAACAATGTTCCTTGATCTGCAAGTTCAAATCGCCCCGCTCGATCACGCACTGCTCCCGTAAATGCGCCTTTAACATGCCCGAAAAATTCACTTTCAAATAGTTCTGAGGGGATGGCTGCACAGTTAACACGTATAAGAGGTTGTTGTTTACGATGACTAGATTGATGGATTGCACGTGCAATCAGTTCCTTTCCTGTACCAGATTCGCCATAAATCATGACATTGGCATCAGTAGAAGCAACTACTTTAATTTTTTCAATGATTTGTAAAATTGAGGCACTATTTCCCACAATTTCATGATATTGATTCTCTTGTAGTATCTCTTCCTGTAAATATTCATTTTGTTGTTCTAGTCGACTTTTTAAGTCTTGTAGTTCGTTAAGAGCATGGGTGAGTTGTTTTTCTGTATTTAAGCGTTCGCTGATATCTCTAAAGACTACAACTGCACCAATGATCTCGCTTTCACGGATGATTGGTGTACTTGTAAATTCCACAGGAAAAAAACTGCCATCACGTCGCCAGAAAATCTCTTGTATTCCTTCATGTACTACACCATCGTGTACAGCTGCGTAGATTGGGCATTCCTCGACAGGATAGTGCGTACCATTCTCATGAGTATGGTGGTGTATTTTATGGATATTTTTACTAAGCACATCTTCTGGTTTTAATCCTAGCATTCTCGCACCAACGGGATTTATAAAGGTACATAATCCTTGTTTGTTAATACTGTAAATGCCGTCACCGACTGAACTGAGCAATAAATGTTTGCCTGTGTCCGAGTCAATAAAAAGTTCCTGTAAGGCTTGCCATTCTTTTAGTCCTGCGCGGATGACTTTGTCTGCATTTTTATTCAGTTGGCGTAGCTCCAGATCTTTGACATCGACCAATGACCAAATAAGTAAAGTTTTATTTTTATATGGAATTGAAACAGAACTGACATCGAATTGAATTTTTTCTCCATTTTTATCAAAAGCATATAGCTCATTATTCCATGCATAGCCTTTAGCTAGTGTTTCTTCTGTAAATGCCACTAAGTCTGGGAGTTGACTAAAATGACCAAAAATAGAGGTGATAGTTTTTTGAATCAGCTCATGGCGTTCATAGCGGAGTAATTTCGTAGCACTAATATTTACATCAATAAACTGATTTTGATGTGGGTCTAAAACGAGTAAGGCTTGAGAGGTGTGTTCAAATGCAAGTGGACGAATTGAATTCTCAGTAGTAACCCAATCGGAAATGAAGTCGGTATTATTCATGCTACGAAATTTCATAGAATAGGTTATGAAATTTCATAATACTACGAAAAATCATAACCTTCCAGCACTATATTTATCATCTAAAAGAGCAGTTTTGAAAAATATTAATTATTATATTTCAATGACATAAAAATTAATTCCTACCAGAAAATAGATCTTGGCACAGCTCTCGCAATAACACGGATAGACCAAAACAGTTGGTTGAATCGAAACCGTAGATATGAGGAACGGCTATGCCTAAAGTAGATATTGAACAATACAAAGATGGTGATTTTCTTGTCGATTATGAAGAAAAAGTATTTGAGGATGTAAAAGCTCAGCCGGGTGAAAAAGCATTGGTGACTTTCCACACCGTTGCCTTTGAAGGTTCTATTGGCTTGGTTAATGTCTTACAAGCAAAACGATTATTACGCAAAGGTTTTGAAACCAAAATTTTGCTCTACGGTCCAGGTGTTCAGTTGGGGGTACAACGTGGTTTCCCAACTTTAGGTGCTGAAGCTTTTCCTGGACATTTGGCGGTCAATAATCAGCTTAAAGCCTTTATGGAAGAAGGTGGTGAAGTTTATGCCTGCCGATTCGCATTACAAGCGCTATATGGTCAAACCGAAAAAGCATTAATGCCAGGGATTCGTCCAATCAATCCTTTAGATGTAATGGACTTGAAATTACTGATGCGTCGTGACAATGCACTGATCATTGATACTTGGACTGTTTAAAGATTTAAGAAAGGGGAATAAGACATGAATCAGATTGTAAAAGCAGCAGCAGTACAGTGTAGTCCAGTGCTTTATAGCCAAAAGGAAACCGTACAAAAAATCTGTAATACGATTTTAGAGCTAGGTAAACAAGGCGTACAGTTTGCTGTTTTTCCTGAAACGGTAGTGCCTTATTACCCTTACTTTTCTTTTGTACAACCACCGTTTGCAATGGGTAAGGAACATTTAAAGCTTCTCAATGAATCTGTGGTTGTCCCTTCTGAAGCAACCTTTGCGATTGGTCAAGCCTGTGCTGAAGCAAAAATGGTGGTTTCTATTGGGATTAATGAGCGCGCGGGTGGAACAATCTACAACGCACAGCTGTTATTTGATGCTGATGGTTCAATCATTCAGCATCGTCGAAAAATTACCCCAACTTATCATGAACGTATGGTGTGGGGACAAGGCGATGGCAGTGGGTTGCGTGCGATTGATTCTGCTGTCGGGCGTATTGGGTCACTGGCATGCTGGGAGCATTATAACCCTTTGGCACGTTTTGCCTTAATGGCAGATGGAGAACAGATTCATGCTGCCATGTTCCCTGGTTCATTAGTCGGACAGGTGTTCGCTGATCAGATCAGTGCCACTATTCAGCACCATGCTTTGGAGTCAGGTTGTTTCGTAGTTAATGCGACGGCATGGCTACATCCTGAGCAACAACAACAAATTATGAAAGACACTGGTTGTGAAATTGGTCCAATTTCAGGTGGATGCTTCACTGCTATTGTATCGCCTGAAGGGAAATTTCTAGCCGAACCTGTTACTCAGGGTGAAGGTTATTGTATCGCTGACTTAGACTTTTCATTAATTGATAAACGTAAACGCATGATGGATTCGGTTGGTCATTATAGCCGTCCAGAATTATTAAGTTTATTGATTGATCGTCGTCCGACACAGGTACTACATGAACTTAAAGTCGAATCTTCAGATTTAACAAATCTTGAAAAGATTTCCAGATTTACGGAAGAGCAGGTTTAAGCCTTATTAAACCAATTCTATAGAGAGGGGTGAGTATGTCTGCAATACAACTTTTGACTGATTTGCAATGTAACGGTCTGAAATGGGATGGTGAATTTGGTCTATCTCGTAAAGGCGGTGCAGGGCCAAGTGATCATAAGGCACTCAGCCTAGATGGGCAGACGATGATGATTCCAGTGTTGAATCTAGCTGCACAAGAGTCTCCATACAGTGCCAAAGCTGATCCAGATTCTGACCAAGTGATCGTAATTTAAAACCGGTTCCTGTAGCAACATTAACAGCCCCATCTCGTCCAAAGTTTTATGACTTAACTACAGACGAAGGTATTCCATATGAGCAAATTGCAACTTTGCATAGCCACGATGTCTTGGCAACAACAGTATTACAACATTGCATTCGTATGAATGATAAAGCTACGGCTTGTCAATTTTGTTCGATTGACCAATCTTTAAAAAGTGGTCGTACTTTAATTCGGAAACGTCCTGAACAGCTCGCAGAAGTTGCAAAAGCAGCTGTGGAACTCGATGGTGTACAGCAAATGGTCATTACCACTGGCACACCTAATACTCCAGACCGTGGAGCAGAGATTTTATATGACAGTGTAAAAGCAATATGTGCTGAAGTGAAGTTACCTATACAGGTGCAATGTGAGCCACCCGATGATTTTGCATGGTTTCAAAAGTTAAAAGATGCAGGTGCGGTGTCAATTGGTATGCATCTTGAAGCGGTGAGTGATCGGGTACGTCATAAAATTATGCCGGGTAAAGCAGAAGTTTCAATTAATACATATTTTGCAGCATTTAAGGCGGCAGTTGAGGTATTTGGTCGGGGGCAAGTAAGTACCTATATCTTAGCTGGGCTAGGCGATACAGAAAAAGAAATCATTGAAATGACTGCCAACTTGACCGAGATGGGCGTTTATCCGTTTGTAGTGCCATTTGTACCAATTCAGGGAACAGCACTTGAACATCATTCAAAACCTGAGCAAGCCTTTATGCAGGCACTCTATCCAAAAATTGGTGAGCAACTCCGTCTACATGGGCTTAACTCGGAAGACACTCAAGCGGGTTGTGCCAAATGTGGAGCATGTTCTTCACTGAAAGCTTATGAGTAGGAGAAACAGTATGCAACTTTCTGGTTATCCATGGTTAATAGAATTAAATGAAGACCTTAAACAGTTTGTCACAGATGACATTGTTATCAAGGTGGTCACTGAAGACTGGGAACGTCGTCAATATTATCGCCTGCGAGAGGCAACTTTTCGCGATGAACAAAAGATTCTAAAAGAAGACCGTGATGAATATGACTTTAAAGCTCTAGGTATTGTTGCGATTGGGCAAATGTTTGGTGAGCATGATCATGTCATAGGTGCAGTGCGGATCTTCCCGGATGGAGCAAATACATGGTGGGGTGGGCGTTTATGTGTAGAGCCATTGTACCGTCATCATCATGCTATTGGTAAAGCGCTGATTAATGCAGCAGTGTCGACGGCAAAAAATCTAGGATGTCAAACATTCTTAGCGACTGTACAGCAACAAAATGAGCGTTATTTTCAGAAATTATGTTGGAACAGTGTCTGTGAATTAATGGTTGCTGAAATTCCACATATGATGATGCAAGCTCAAATTGAACATTATCCGCTACAGCATGTGGTCATGCAGGCTTATATGCAAAAAGAGGTGGAATGATGATGTCACTCAATCAACTTCTTGAATATTTGAGACAAACTCCAGCTATGCAATCAAAACAGGTGATTGCTAAAAGTGTAATGATCCCAAATCTGGATAAAGTGAATTCTCTGCAAGCTTTATACGCTTATCCTGGAGATGATACTGCCGCTGTTGCTGTCCAAGGACAATATATTTTACATGCGTGTGAAGGGATGTTGCCTGGTTTTGTTGCTAATCATCCTTATTTTGCGGGTTGGTCTGCAGTCATGGCCAATATCAGTGACATTGCAGCAATGGGTGGTCGTGCATTATCTGTTGTAAATAGCTTTTGGCATACAAATGTTGGGCATGCTCAATTATTAATGCAAGGCATGCAAGATGCTTGTACTGCTTATGATGTTGCATTGATTGGTGGGCATAGCAATATCGCTGAAAGTTATCAGCCTGCTTTATCCGTTGCCATTCAAGGAACAGCACAGAAATTATTGTCGGTTTTGCATGTTAAACCACAGCAAAAGATTTTGATTGCTTTAAATCTACAAGGTCAATTTCATCCTAACACTGTCTATTGGAAATGCTTTGAACGTGTATCGGGACGTATTTTGCAAGCACAGCTCTCAGTAATGCCGCAACTTGCACAACAAGGAATCGTATATGCCGCACGCGACATTAGTAATGCAGGCATTTTAGGCAGCCTGCTCATGCTACTTGAGGCAACGCAAAGTGGCGCAGACATAGACCTTCAAAAAATTCCAAAACCACAAAATGTGGACTGGCAGACGTGGCTGCAAATCTTTCCTAGTTATGGTTTTTTGCTGACAGCTGATGAAGGCGAATGCGAAGAAATCATTGAATTATTTGACAGTCAGGGTATCTGCTGTGCAGTGATTGGTGAAAGTAATGCCAGTGGAAAAGTTTATGTGCATGATCAGAAGCAAAATGCTCAATTTTGGGATTTTCATCAGCAAACATTTACTGGTTTTAACTATGCTGAAATTTTAAAAAAGTTAAAGGCTCAGTCGGATCCGATTGAGCCGATAGAGAAGGAGGCAGCATATGCCTAGCGTGAATTTTACCGTGAAATGGCCGAATGGCGAGCTGATTCAATATTACTCTCCATCCACGGTGATTTATGAATATCTAGCTAAAGGACATTCATATCCAGCAATACAGTTTTTAAAGTTGGCTGAAGATGGGTTATCTGCTGCATCAGAACGAGTACGAGTACGTTATGGCTTTGCATGTAGTTCAGCCATGGACAGCCTATCCACGATTAAACGCCAAGCTAACTTATTCGCCTTAAAAGACGAAGACCAAATTGAAATTACTGAAATGCACAATGAATAAGGGGAACAAGATGCTTAATATGCAAATTCAAGATTTACAACCAAATTATGATGTCGTGATTGTTGGTGGTGGCCAGGCAGGGTTATGTATCAGTCATTATTTACAAAAAGCAGGAATTGATCATGTGATTCTAGAAAAAGAATCAGAGTTGACCCATAGCTGGCGCAGTAAACGGTGGGATAATTTCACTTTGGTTACCCCCAATTGGCAATGTTTGCTTCCAGAGCATCCATATAACGGCAATGACCCTGATGGATTTATGAAAAAAAATGAAATTGTTGAATATCTCGACGACTTCATTGAAAAACTGAATCCACCAGTTTTATTGAATGTTCAGGTTAAGCATGTTGCAAAAATTGCACCTCAACACTTTGAAATTGAAACCAGTTTAGGCACAACGACTGCGAAACAATTAGTTGTAGCGGCTGGTGGTTATCACACCCCAATTTATCCAAAACTAAGTGATCAAGTCCCTGAACAAGTGTTGGTAATGCATTCAGAACAATATTTTAATGTGGAACAGTTACCTGAAGGTAATGTCTTGGTTGTCGGTTCAGGACAATCAGGTGCCCAAATTGCAGAAGATTTACATTTGGCAGGTAAAAAGGTCTATCTTTCTACGGGAGATGCACCACGCTGTGCGCGTTTTTATCGTGGTAAAGACGTAGTGAAGTGGCTTTATGAAATGGGTTATTACGAAACAACCGTCAAAGATCACCGATATAGTGAAGAGGTTCGTAACAGCACTAATCATTATGTGACTGGGCGAGATGGTGGTCGTGATATTGATCTACGTAAATTTGCATTAGAAGGTATGCGATTGTTTGGACGATTTGAGGACTATAAGGAAGGACAGTTTGTCTTCCGTCCAGATTTAATCCAGAACCTAGACATGGCAGATGCAACTTACAATCGTATTAATGCCTCTATTGATGACTATCTAGAGAAAAATAATATTGTGACTGAAGAGCCAGCATCTGTATATCAGCCACTTTGGCAGCCAGAACAGGAAATTACCCATATTGATTTAGTTGAAGAGAACATCACTTCGATCATTTGGTGTATCGGATTTAGACCAGACTATTCTTGGATTGATTTAGATATATTCCAGACAAATGGATATCCAAAACATGATCGCGGTATTACCGTTGACCCTGAAGTAAGCTTTATTGGTTTACCTTGGTTAAACACATGGGGTTCAGGACGTTTTATGGATGTTGCTAAAGATGCTGAGTTTATTGCTGATCATCTCATTCAACAATTAAATGTTACACCACAGCATATATCCTCAACATTATCATCATTGGCCTAATTATCAGGTAGCTGAATAGTCTCAACTTTCGGCTGCATCAAATCTCCAATATTGTTAAAAAACATAGGATAGCCATAATGAATCAACAACCTTTTGTAATTAATACTAATACTGAACCATGGGAATTTCTTCCTGTTCCATTTTTAAATAGTGAACTTCCCGTTAAAACCTGCTTAGCATGTCCTGATACAGGAATGATGATTTGGAAACGGCTTTGTTGCACAAAGA
>NZ_GG665956.1:57561-58958 GCF_000156555.1 Acinetobacter sp. ATCC 27244 | reverse complement strand
TTTGAAATGCAAAGCGCCCTAATTGAGCTAAATTTAAGGCGTAACTTAGGTAAGTGGTCGACCTAATTCCGTGTCGAGGCATTTCAATTAATGCCATTTCGCACTTGTTGCAAAATCCAATCCTCATATTCTTGTAGTGTTTCTTGTAGCATATCCATAGGTCGTACGATGTAGTGCCTTACAACTAATGCACTTGGTTTATGACCTGATATCTGTGCTAAAGATCCTTCATTGATTTTTGCCCAAATAGCTAACGTTTTATATGATCTCCTCAATCCATGGGGAGTAAGTTCAATATTTAGTTTTTTACATATTTTCTCTAAGCTATCGTAAGGATTGACAATATGACCGCATTTAGCACCCTTACTGCTAAATATGAATTTAGAATCAGAATTTTTCCTTAGTTCTAAAAATAGGCTTTCAACATATGCCGTCAGAGGAATTAGGCGACCTTCATCTTCAATTTTATCTCTAACTTTTGCTGTTTTCCAACGAAAATCGACATCTGTCCATTTTAATGAAAGCAGCTCATTCTTTCTGCAACCAGTGATTAAACTACATATCAAAAAATCGCTATTTTTCTACTAGTTAACTTATTTACCTCTTCAAACCATGGTTTTAGATGCTGTTTCATCAAACAATCATTCTTGGCTTTTGGGGAAGGGACCTTATCTTTAACTTTTTTTGAGTTGTATGATTTTGGAGGCACTAAGTTTTCATAATCCTCGTGTTCCTCGCACCAATTCAGGAAAGCTCGTGTAAGTCTGTATGCTTTAGCTGATGTTGTTGGACGGAAGTCATTGTGATCAAGCCAATCGCAAAATACATCTTCAGTTAATTCAGAAAGTTTGTACTCAAACAGTTGAAAAATGGGTTGACTGGTATAGGTAATCCCCCCTAAAAATAAAAGGAAGTAAAAGTAGAATTTTCTCTTAAGATTAGAGCAGGAGATTCTGCATGAAAACATCTAAATTTACTGACAGTCAGATCATGTCTATTTTGAAACAGGCGGAGTCTGGCACGCCTGTTACTACCCTGTGCCGTGAACATGGCATGAGTAATGCGACTTTCTACAAGTGGCGTGCTAAATATGGCTGAACCGTACCGGGTTTGTCGGAGAGTCAATATTCTGAGAGACTATCCCGATGACAAAATTAAAATATACCCCTGAAATCAGAGAAAGAGCGGTTCAATTATTGATTGAATCTGAAAAAGATTATCCTTCTACTTGGGCTGCAATCACAGCAATTGCGCCTAAGATCGGTTGTACTCCTGAAACACTTCGTGCCTGGCATCAAAAGCATTTAGATCAGCAAAATCCTATTAAAGTACAACAGATATCTGATCAAGAAAAAATGAAGCAAATGGAACGTGAAATTAAAGAATTAAAGCGTGCC
>NZ_GG665956.1:45930-56992 GCF_000156555.1 Acinetobacter sp. ATCC 27244 | reverse complement strand
TTTATGATGAAAGTTCGAAAGAAAAACTTATAAATGATCTAAAGAAATTTTATCCTACATTTGGTGAGTGATCGATATCTATTAACTTAGTTGATCGTTAAAAGCTCATCCCACTTAAATGGATTCTTACTCAACTTGTCTCTACTCATAGTCCAGTTTCGATTAGGCACAAAACATGGTCCAATTCCAATCTTCTTCTTTCCAAACTTTTGGTGAACACATTCCATAGCTTTCATCAGCCTTTCTTTCTTTTCAATCTCTTCAAAATCAGTCAGTAGATCATATGTATGGCCATTCTTTGGTTCAAGGCACGTTAAAACTACACCGCACTTTTTATATTTGATTCCTGCTTTGTAGATATGATTCAGCATTAATGTTGCTGCTTTGGCCAATTCAGGTGCAAAGTCGGTAGGCTCAGGAAATGTATAACTGACTGACTGATTATAAAAAGGCACATTAGGGTCGAAAGGGTTGGATTGCACAAAAGCAATAATTGTACCGCAGAGTAAGTCTTCACTTCTTAATCGAGAGCATGCATCTTGGGCATACATTGAGATAGCTTCTTTTAAGTCCGTCAGTTCAGTTACGCGTGATCCAAACGAACGGCTGGCAACAATCTGCTTTTTGCTTGGTGGTGTATGTTCAATTTCAATGCATGAAATTCCCTGTAGTTCAGCAACTGTTCTTGCCATCACGATTGAAAATCGTTTTTGCATCTCACGTGGATCTGCACTTGCGAGATCTAAGACAGTATTAATATTCATTGTTTGTAGCTTTTTTGAATGCTTACGTCCAACACCCCAAACTTCAGAGACTTCTATCTGAGCGAGATAATATTCTTTATTGCACAGATCCATGTTCACTAGATCACAAACACCGTTAAAGCTTGGATTCTTCTTGGCAATGTGATTAGCAATTTTCGCTTCAGTTTTTGATTTACCTATTCCCACGCATACAGGTAGACCAATCCATTTCAAAATCTTCTGCCGCATGTCTTGACCATATTTAGTTAAATCATAATTTTTATAGTAAGCAGAGAGGTCTAAGAAACACTCATCAATAGAATAAATCTCTTGTTCTGATTCAGTGACGTATTGACCTAGAATCTTATGAAACCGCCGTGACATCTCAGCATATAAAGCATAATTACTCGAAAGCACCTGAACATTATGTTTCTGAACAATATCTTTGATTTGGAAAAGGGGAACACCCATTTTGATTCCAAGTGCTTTAGCTTCATTCGATCTAGCAACAGCACATCCATCATTGTTACTCAAAACAATAACTGGTTTATCAATCAGGCTTGGATTGAACATACGCTCACAGCTGACATAACAGTTGTTAACATCAACTAATGCAAATACTTTGTTTTCGTGCTTCATCACTTTCTTGCTTTTTTTAGAATGAAAGTAACAACCCCCCATATGATCAACTGCTGCCCATCTTTAAGATGAATGTCATCATAATCAGGATTTTCAGCTTTTAGCCAAGTTCTATGTTGTTCTATTTTTAGTCTTTTTACAGTGAAGTCATTATCGATAAGAGCGACTACAATATCATCGTGTTTAGCATCAAGACTGCGATCTACAATCAACTCATCATCAATATCAATACCAGCATTCTTCATAGAGAGTGAACCAACTTTGACAATAAATGTTGCGCACTCGTTACTAATCAAGTGCTCATTCATATCGATTTTTTTATCGATATAATCCTGAGCTGGGGAGGGAAAACCTGCTGAAACTTTTTCGATAGCTACAGAAATAGACATATCTATAGAAGGTTCTATGAGTGAAATCGAATAAACATCTGAGAATAACTCACGCCTGAGATGATTCTTAATTTCGATGATTTGAGGATTGCTCATGACTATCACTTGAATTTGTTACATAATCAAAATGATATTCTAGAGATGAGTTGAATTTCAAATTTAAAAAATTGTGGATAAATAAGTACAAGTCATAGATTGTCGCGCTATAGTGTGTGTTTGGTCGGAAATTCTACACTGATTACTTTGTATTGCATTTTTAGTCTCTGTAGATAGATTTCCATTAGAGATTAAATAAAAAACACCATTCCTGCATATTCTCTTTTAATTGACCACTGATTCTCTTATAGATCTGACCAGCTAAAATCTTTTTAAACTGACCAGACATCACAAATAGATCGAACATACCAAAGCAAAGTTGCTTAAAAGTAAAGCTCATTAATCTTATGATATGTCTCACAATCCAACACTCTTATTAAAGCTGCACCTAATTTAAAACATCTTCCATGAATTTGATGTTGGAATTGATACTTCTAATGTCATTTTCCAATTGCTGCTGATGCACAATAAAGTATTTTTCTAATGTTTTGTCATCTGCCAAGAGAGTCTGAATAAAATTTATATTGTTCTCTTTATCTTTAATTTGCCCTAAGAACTCTGTCTTTTTTGCTAAAAATACTTTCTCAAGTTTTTGTTTTTTAAATTTTTCTCTTAGATTATCTAATCAATGTGTCTCCTTATAGCTAAAGACCCTTCTTGTAGATTGAGATACATCAACTTCTAAATAATGGCATTTTACTAGAATTCTTAACCCGACATACATGAGTCGTCGATGTTGTTCAACCTTGGAATTTTTACTCATGCCCATTTTTTCCCAGAAATGCTTGGCTTGCCAATTCTTAATTTCATGATTTGCAAAAATATCCATAAACTCATCGTATAAAGGTAAATTTACGGTTTTTCTCATGACGGGCTGTCCTTTATGTAAAAGAGGATTATAGTCCGTGGATATATAGTCCTCAATTGGTGATAATTCTGTTTATTGAGCAGTTAGTTTCAAATGTCAGAATTATCCAACGTAATTGGTCAATTAATTCGCAATAGAAGAACACAAAGAAGCATCACGCAAGAAGCTCTTGCATTACAGTGTGGTATTGATCGTAGTTATATGGGGCGCATTGAACGTGGAGAGGTTAATTTCACTGTTGAAAAATTATATGAAATTGCATCGGCATTAGAAATCAATGCTAAAGAATTATTGCCATAGTACCAACGCCTAATCTTGTCGCATTGCTTTATTTCCCCATAGATTTTACTCTTTAAATCCAACACAATAAGCACAAAGAAATTTGAGAGTCATCTACGTGATTACAGGCGAAATTAAAAGCAAAATTGACCAGATTTGGAATGCATTTTGGAGTGGCGGTATTTCCAATCCTTTAGAAGTCATGGAGCAAATGACTTATTTGCTGTTTATTCGCCGACTGGATGAAATTCAGATCACCAAAGAAAAGAAAGCTAACCGCTTAAAAACTGCTGTAGAACATCCAATTTTCACGCCTGAGCAAGATCATCTTCGTTGGTCAAAGTTTATTACTTTAGGCGATGCTGCAACTTTATATAATACCGTTGCCAATGAAGTCTTTCCTTTCATTAAAAACTTAGGTGCAGAAGACGAAACCACCTATAGCCACCACATGAAAGATGCCCGTTTTACCATTCCTACGCCTGCACTTTTAACCAAAGTGGTGGATTTGGTTGCCGATGTGCCAATGGATGATAAAGATACAAAGGGTGATATTTACGAGTACATGCTCGGTAAAATTGCCTCAGCAGGTCAAAATGGTCAGTTCCGTACGCCTCGCCATATCATCAAGATGATTGTGGAGCTGATGAAACCTAGACCGACCGATACCATTTGTGACCCTGCTTGTGGTACAGCAGGCTTTTTAGTCGCTGCAAGTGAATATTTAAATGATCATTACAGCACTGAGATTTTTGCCAATCCTGCAGCTGCAAAGCGTTTTAGTGAAGAAACCTTCTTTGGTTATGATTTTGATAGCACCATGCTTCGTATTGGTTCGATGAACATGATGCTACACGGTGTTGAAAACCCACGAATTGAAAACCGTGATTCTTTGAGTGAAACGCATTCACATATTGCGGAAAAATATAGTTTGATTTTAGCCAATCCGCCATTTGCAGGCAGTTTGGACAATGAAAGCTGTGCCAAGAATATTCAAGCCGTAGTCAAAACTAAAAAGACTGAATTACTGTTTTTAGCCTTGTTCTTACGTTTGTTAAAAACTGGCGGTCGTGCTGCGGTAATTGTGCCTGATGGCGTGTTATTTGGTTCATCAACTGCACATAAAGCTTTACGTCAAAAGATTGTAGAAGAGCAAAAGCTTGAAGCCATTATTTCAATGCCATCAGGTGTGTTTAAGCCTTATGCAGGGGTTTCGACTGCCATTATGATTTTTACTAAAACCATGTCGGGCGGTACGGACAAAGTTTGGTTCTACGATATGCAGGCGGATGGTTATTCGCTAGATGATAAGCGTAACGAGCTAGATGCCTCTAAGCATGAAAATAACAACATTCCTGACCTTATTGCTCGTTTTAAAAACTTAGAGGGTGAAAAAGACCGTAAAGCCACAGAGCAAAGCTTTATGGTGGATAAAGCCGATATTGCTGCCAATGGTTATGATTTGTCGATTAACCGTTATAAGGAAGTGGTGTATGAGCAAGTGGAATATGAAACACCAAGTAAAATTTTGGCGGATTTAGAAGTTCTTGAGCAGGATATTTTAAAAGGGATGGCTACGCTTAAGGAGTTGTTGAAATAATGACTCAAATTGTGAAAATTGGAAATATTTCTACTCAAATTCGTGGTGTTTCTTATTCAAAAAGTGATGCTGTTTCAAATATGCAAGAAGGTTATTTGCCTGTTTTAAGAGCTAACAATATTCAAGAACAAGGTCTGATTTTAGAAGATTTTGTTTATGTTCCCGAAAGTAAAATTTCAAAAAAACAAAGAATTTTGGCAGGTGATGTAATTATTGCTGCATCGAGTGGAAGTATTAGTTTAGTTGGTAAGGCTGCTTCGGCAAAAGAAGACATCAATGCAGGATTTGGTGCATTTTGTAAGATACTTCGCCCAAATACTGAATTAGTTGACCCAAGATATTTTGCTAACTATTTTCAGACACAACAGTATCGTCAAATAATTTCTAATTTAGCTGCTGGTGCAAACATTAATAATCTAAAGAATGAGCATTTAGATGATTTAGAAATCCCACTTCCACCACTTTCCGAACAACGCCGAATTGCGTCTATTTTAGATCAAGCGGATGTGTTGCGCCAGAAACGTCAACAAGCGATTGAAAAGTTAGATCAGCTTTTACAAGCCACATTTATTGATATGTTTGGCGATCCTGTCAGTAATCCTAAAGGTTTCGAGGTTAAAAAACTTTCAGAACAAGTCGATTTAATTCAAATTGGTCCTTTCGGAACTCAATTACATCAAGAAGATTACATTGAGAATGGAATTCCTTTAATCAATCCATCGCATATCAAGAATGGAAAAATTGTTCCAAATCTTAAATTATCAGTAAGCCAATTGAAGTATGGTGAATTGAGTCAATATCATCTCAAATTGCATGATGTTTTATTAGGTCGTCGAGGTGAAATGGGAAGATGTGCTGTAGTAACTCAAAACGAAGTGGGTTGGTTATGTGGAACAGGAAGTCTTTTTCTTAGACCTAACGTAGAGAAAATTAACCCATTTTTCTTAGAAATGTTGTTATCTTCAGATTCAATAAAAAGATATTTGGAAAACGTGTCACAAGGTCAAACCATGGCAAATCTGAATAAAACCATTGTAGGATCAATACCATTAATTGCGCCAAGCATTGAAATTCAGAACAAATTTTTTCTCATTTCTGAAGAAATTAATAAGATGAAAACTGAATTGGAAAATTCGAAAAATCAAGTAAACAATCTATTTCAATCATTACAAAACCATGCATTTAACGGAACATTATGAATGGAGCTATTGCCGATACAACAAAGCAAATGCATCGGTCATCTTTTTTGATTACAATGCTTCTATGAGAACATGAGTAAAAAGATGACTGATTTTGTCCAACATTCGCCCATAGCGATTCAACGCTATATGCAACAGATAGGAAACCTATCTGCGAATGAACTCGCAAAAAAATCAGGGTTGACAACAGAAAAAGTTTACACCTTACTCAAGGATGCCACTCCTATTCTCAAGCTAAGTGAGTTGGAACAGATCGCTAAAGTGCTTTTTGTTCCAAGCGTATATCTGACCAATAGTGAATTGGAATACATCCCTGAGATTCCAACGATTGTTGATCATCGTAATATGGAAGATGTATTTAACAGTTCTTATGCTTATCAAGCCGTTCTTCGAGAAGCTATTAAAGCAAGAAATGACTATCTCTATGTTTTAGAAACAATGGGTGAAGAGCCTCTCGATTTTAATTTAATGCTTTCAGGTGATGATGCCGTTGAAGATGCAAAAATTATTTCTGATTATTTTAATCTGAACCACCAAAAACGAGCAGTAAAACATAATGACTATTACTCTGCTTGGCGCAGTATTTTTGAAGCTAAAGATATTTTAGTCATTGAAAAATCAAGCAAAGAACCTTTTGGTTCAGATGGTTTTTGTTTGTGGTTTGATGTTGTTCCTGTGATAGTTGTTTTGAGTACAGGACAAGCCGCTGAAAGACGTTTGTTCACCATCATGCATGAATTAGTTCATTTAGGACTACGCCAAAGTGTATTTGATGGAAAAATAAATGCAATCAATACCAATAATCAAACGGAACGCTACTGTGACACTGTTGCAGGTCATGTTATTGCACCATTTGAATTATTGGAAAGTTGTTATCAGTCTGATATGACTGTAGAAGAATTGGTGTTAAAAGTTCGCTCTAAAGCTAAAGCGAGCCGCCCAGCGATTGCAATTCAATTAAAACTAGCGGGATATATTTCTGATCAACAACTCAGAGATTATTTAAGACAACTTGACCAAATTAAAATTGCTAAAAAGCAATCTGGTGAAGCAAAAATCCCTGCTTCAACTCGAATTATCAGCCATTTTGGTCGATATTTTGTACAAACTGTGATTGCAGCCATGTCACACAATACAATTTCAGCAACTACAGCAAAAGATATTTTGGGGATTAAGCCAACATATAAACCAACTACATTACAAGATGTGCAGAGACAGGTGTATATGTAGATGATTTATTTAAGCTTAGACACAAATGCTCTGCTAGACATTTGCTTTCGAGTATATCCAGAACAAACTTTCCCAAAACTTTGGGAAATGTTAGATGACCTTACATTGACAACAACAATTAAGTTTTGTGCGTGTTCTTCGATATTAGAAGAGACTCGATCAAAATGTGCTTTCTTTGCATTTGATGAAAGTATCTTAGATAATTTTCTCACTCGTTTTAGAGTGATCATTATTGATAGAGATGAAGTGGGAAGTCGTATCCTCAATATTCGAACAAAATTGTTGGCTTATCCATTTGCGGCAGGATCAGCTCACGCAACTAAAGATGAACCTGATGTTGACTTGATTGCAACAGCTCAAAAATATAATACCAGCGGTTTTGTTGTTACTGGCGAGATTGGATTTATTGGGGCTGATTGGGATGCTTTTAATGCTAGAGCAAGAAGAAAGGAACAAATCAAAATTCCAGATATTTGCGCACTAATTGGTGTTCAGTCCAGTTCATGGTTACAGCTATTTCAAAGATATAATTTTACTTTGGATTAAATTTTTGCGATTAAAATCTTATTGAAATTATTTGAATTCTTAAGATATATTGAAAAAATAGAAATAAAATTTTGAAATTAGAAAGTACTGTGGGGTTAAGATGAGCAATTTTCAGTTTTTAGAACCTGAATTTAAAAGCTTGGCAGCCACTGCTAAAGAAGCTGAAAAGCTCGTGTATATATCCCCACAATTTGCCCTTGCTGCGGCTCGTACTTCGCTTGAAAACCTTGTGCTATGGCTGTATCAATACGATAAAAAACTGACCCAACCTTATGACCCGTCACTACATAACTTACTCAACGACCTCAAATTTAAAGACCTGATTCCACCCTATATTTGGGACAAAATGGACAACATCCGCATGGTCGGTAACAGTGCCGTACATGGGAAAAAGTTCAAGCAGCTCACAACAGAAGAAACCGTTAAACACATTAGCCATTTATTTCTGATGTATGTTTGGTTTGAACGAAACTATGGCTCACCGTCCAAAGACCGTTCTCAGTCGATTTTATTTAACCCAAAACTAATACCAAATGCTGACAATACTCAGCAAATCACCGTCAACCAAGAACAACTGCAAAAAGAAACAGAAGCTAAAGAAAAACAGTTTGCTGAACAACATAAAGCTTTACGGGAACGTGAACAAAAACTATTTGAACTGTCCGCAAGTTTAGAAGAGCGTGAAAAATTACTTGCAAATATAGATGCTAAACTTGCACAAAAACGTGCAGACGTTGAACAAGCCAAAATTGCCAACAGCAAAATTGAAGACCATACCGACTATAAAGAAGACGAAACTCGAAAACTTAAAATTGACCTCTTGCTTGAAGAAGCAGGTTGGGAAATTGGCACATCGGTTCGAGAAGAAGTTGCTGTTACAGGTATGCCGAGTCCATCGGGTAAAGGTGCAGTGGATTATGTGCTGTATGATGCCAATGGCTTGCCTTTGGCTGTGGTTGAAGCCAAACGCACATCAACCGACCCAGATATTGGTCAGCAGCAAGCCAAGCTCTATGCAGACTGTTTAGAGCAACAAACAGGACAACGCCCTGTCATTTTCTATACCAATGGCTACAAAACCCGAATCTGGAATGATGTGCAAGGTGGTCCACCACGCTTAGTTCACGGCTTTTATACGCAAGCAGAACTCAAACGTCTGATTGAAAGACGTAAGAACAACCCTGATTTGAGTAGTTTCCCGATCAATGCAGAAATAGTCGAGCGTTACTACCAAACTCGTGCCATCAAAGCCATGCTTGCAGCCTATCAACGTAAAGAACGTGCAGGCTTACTGATTATGGCAACAGGCACAGGTAAAACCCGTACCGCCATTGCACTGGTCGATGTGCTGATGAAAGCCAATGTGGTGCAAAAAGCCTTATTCCTTGCAGACCGTACTTCACTGGTCAATCAAGCGCACAACGCCTTTAAAGCCAATTTAAAAGATGCTTCATTCGTCAATTTACTTGAGGATAAAAATCAGGTTGGTCGAGTGTATTTCTCGACCTATCAAACTATGATAGGCTTAATTGACGAAAAAAATGCAGACGGTACACGACAATTCGGTACAGGCATGTTCGACCTGATTATTATTGATGAAGCACACCGTAGCGTTTACCAAAAATTTGGCGAGATTTTTAAATACTTCGATAGTTTGCTTGTTGGTTTAACTGCAACGCCACGAGATGAAGTTGACCGTGATACATACGCACTGTTTGGCTTAGAAAGCGGTGTCCCAACCGATTACTATGATTTAGATCAAGCCATTGCCGATGGTTATCTTGTGCCACCTAAAGCCTATTCTGTCCCGCTTAAATTCATGCGTGAAGGCGTGAAATATGACGAACTTTCCGAAGAAGAAAAACAACATTGGGATAGTCTAAATTGGGGCAATGAAGAAGCACCCGAAGAAGTTTCAGCATCCAAAATCAATAAAGAGCTGTTTAATACAGGCACGATTGATTTAATGCTCAAGCACTTGATGGAAAATGGTATTAAAACCGAAGGCGGTGATCGTCTGGGTAAAACCATTATCTTTGCCGTCAATCAAAAACATGCCCAGTTTATCGCAGATCGCTTCAATGAAAACTATCCGCAATATGATGGCAAGTTTGCCCGTGTCATTACCCATGCAACCAAGTATCCACAAAGCCTGATTGATGACTTTAGCAAGAAAGATTTAGCTGAGCCACAGATTGCGATTTCAGTGGATATGCTCGATACAGGGATTGATGTGCCTGAAGTGGTCAATCTCGTGTTCTTTAAAGCAGTTCGCTCTAAAGTGAAATTTATGCAGATGATTGGACGTGGTACACGCCTCTGCAAAGAATTGTTTAGCCCTGAAAAAGATAAAAAAGAATTCTTTATTTTCGATTATTGCTCCAACTTTGAATACTTCAATGAAAATCCAGATGGTGCGCCTGTATCGACCACAGAGCCACTCGGACAACGTTTGTTTAAAGCACGTTTAAATATCCTGAGTTTACTGAATGCAAAGGACGATGACACCGAAGAGCTGAAAGCTGTACAGCAAGATATACGTCAAAGTTTACAGACTGAAGTGAAGTCCATGAACAATGAGAATTTCATTGTGAAATCTGAACTTGAGCATGTTGAACATTTCAAAAATGATGATGCTTGGAACAACTTAGATGATCTTGCCGTCGATACATTACGAGAACACATTTCTAAATTACCAAACCAACTTGAGCCTGAAACCTTAGAGGCCAAACTGTTTGATATGCTTTGCTACAACCTTGAGTTGGCAGTATTGGAAAAGAACAATACAGCGATTCAAAGTTATGCCAATAAAGTCATTGAAATCGCTTCAAAGCTAGAAAGCAAAGAAAATATTCCTGTGGTTGCAGAACAGATTGCGCTGATTCAAGACATTCAAACCGTTGAATATTGGAAAGGCATTACCTTGCCAATGTTAGAGGCGATGCGTAAACGTATTCGCGGTTTGGTCAAACTTATAGAAAAATCGACCTCGACCATTGTCTATTCCATGCTTGATGATGAAATTGGAGAAATGCAAGCAGTCGATATACCAGTCGTTTCAAGTGGCGTAAACCTAGCACAGTACCGTAAGCGAGTTGAAAGCTTTATTAAAGCCAATGAAAACCACATTACCATCGCAAAGTTAAAGCGTGGTTTAGCTTTGACACCAACAGATTTAAGCGAGTTGGAGCGTTTTGTTTTTGAAGCTCAGGAAGTAGAAAGTCGAGATAAGTTTGAAGAATGCTTTGGGACAGAAAAGTCGTTACCTCTTTTTATCCGCTCTTTGGTTGGACTTGATCGTCAGGCGGTACAAGAAGCTTTCTCTAAGTACTTGCAAGGCTCAACCTATAACGAAAAACAGATTCGTTTTGTTGAAATGATGATTGATCATCTGACTCAAAATGGAGTATTGAATGCGGCACAACTTTATGAACCACCATTCAATCAGGTTCATTTCGAAGGGATTGATGGTG
>NZ_GG665956.1:43995-45151 GCF_000156555.1 Acinetobacter sp. ATCC 27244 | reverse complement strand
GTTTAATGATGGGGATACTGACAACATATTTGAGGTTGTAGAAGCGTTTAATGAAGCGGTGGCTTAATTTTTAAATTTTCATCAATAATTAATCAGGTATAACTGTGTATATTAAGAAGTTATCAATTACGGGATATCGTTGTTTTTCAGAGCTTTTTGAGATCAACTTTAGGAAAGGTTTAAATGTAATTGTTGGGGAAAATGGAGCTGGTAAAACAGCTATTATCAACTCGTTTCGACAACTATTTATTGATACTGAATCTGGCTCTTATAATGTTTCTTCTGATGATTTTAATAAACCATTTAAAGAAGCTTCTATAGCAGCTGACTCTTTCAAAATAAAAGTTGAATTTGATAATTTAGAAAATGCTGAACCAATAGCATTTCTACAGTGGAGTGATGCTGTAAATAATGTAATTTTAAACTTAGAAGTCTTAAATAAAGAGTTACGTGGGCGTTTTAAAAAAAGTTTCTGGGGTGGAAACTCTAAAGCATCACAATTTGATGTTGAACTATTTGACAAAATCCATTGTATTTATCTACCTCCATTACGTGATGCGGAATCAAAGCTAGTAAATGGAAGACAATCTCGTTTATCAAAACTATTAAAGTTTATTGAAGCAGACCAGCTTAAAGCGTGTAAAAAAGCTGAGACAAAACATCCTTTAGAAGAAAAATTTAAAGATTTTAATCAATCACTTATCGATGATAAAGATTCAAGTATTAAAAAGGCAAATAAACTGATTGCAGATCATTTGCTAGAAGCTATTGGTCAGAATTTTAGTCAATCAACACATATACAATTTGTTGAAAATGAATTTTCAAAAATTGTTGAAAATTTAAGATTAATTTTCTTTCCTAAAATTACAACTGCTGAAGCAGATCAATTCAGAGATTTATGTCAGAATAGCCTTGGCTACAATAATTTATTATATATTGCTTCTATACTTGCAGAATTAACCTTAACAAAGGAAGAGTCACTATATAGACTTTTACTCATTGAAGAGCCAGAAGCCCATTTACATCCTCAATTGCAGGTTCGTTTATTAGATCATCTTGAGACTGTAGCAAATGAACATAACGTACAAGTTATTGTTACTACTCACTCAACAGTATTAGCTTCAAGTGTTAAATTAGATAAAATTATACATTTAAC
>NZ_GG665956.1:43098-43666 GCF_000156555.1 Acinetobacter sp. ATCC 27244 | reverse complement strand
TTTAACTAAAAATGAAAATCCTCAAGCTACAGCTTTAGCTGACTGTGGTCTAGCTCCAAATAATTTAAATTTTCTGAATCGTTGGTTAGATATCACAAAGTCAAATCTACTTTTTGCAAGTGGAGTTATTTTGGTTGAAGGCATTGCTGAACAAATGATCATCCCAGAGCTTGCTAAAACGGTGTTAAAAGGAAAAGATATTAATAATATTGAAGACTACGGGGTTTCAGTAATTAATCTTAATGGTATTTATTTTAATCATTTTATGCGCCTTTATTGTAATATCACAGATGTAAAAGATGTTCAAGAAGATCAAGTAGGCTTGAATGTACCCATCCGTTGTGCAGGAGTTACAGATTTAGATCCTAAGCAACACTATTATCTAGAAGAGATAGTAAAAGATTCAAAGACGGGTACAGAAGAAAAAAAACAAGTAAAATATGATCATAAGCCACCTTCTGAAAAAAATAAAATAGAAGGAAAAAATCATGCCCTCAAATTAGTGAAAAGTATTAATAGTTCTAACTATGCACGTCTCTTTGTAGCTGGATATAAAACGCTAGAATAA
>NZ_GG665956.1:39462-42500 GCF_000156555.1 Acinetobacter sp. ATCC 27244 | reverse complement strand
ATATGACATAGCAATGGAAGAAGATAATGCAAAAGTTATGGCTAAAATTATTTATGATCTTTGGCCATCGGAAGGAACTGTAAAAAAAGGCTTAAAGACAATATTTGAAGCTGATTACTCAAAAATTACTCTAGAAAATAAAGCAGACTATGCCTTTGAAATATTAAAAAGAATAGATGATGACAATATCGGTAAGGGGTATTTTGCTCAAATTTTAGC
Organism: Acinetobacter sp. ATCC 27244; assembly: GCF_000156555.1. Lineage (NCBI taxonomy): Bacteria > Pseudomonadati > Pseudomonadota > Gammaproteobacteria > Moraxellales > Moraxellaceae > Acinetobacter > Acinetobacter sp. ATCC 27244. The sequence continues at coordinate 42,281 of NZ_GG665956.1, read as the reverse complement.
AGATAAAATTTCTTTAGGGGGAATTGAACTAAAAGTACCTCAATATATTGAAGATGCAATTCTTTGGGCTTGTTCATTAGAAAAATCTTCTAGTGAGGAATAGTTAGATGAAATTTACAGATGAACAACTCCATTATATTGAACGTACACAAATTACAGAGAATATTTTTTTAAATGCATGTCCTGGCAGTGGAAAAACTGAAACCATTGCTCAACGAGTAGCAAATGAAGTTGAAAGTTGGGCGAATTTTCCAAGTGGCATAGCTGTTCTATCTTTTACTAAAAGTGCTGCTAAAGAAATTGAACATCGAATTAAAGAAAAAATTGACAATAACACGACCTACCCACATTTCATTGGAACATTCGATAGCTTTATTTTAAAAAATATTGTGAATCCTCTTTCGAAAGATATTTCCAAATATGAAGGACATAATGGAGATTATTCATTTAAAGTAGTGAACTATGATTCACAGTTATTTTTTTTAACAAAGTATCCACATGGTTATCAAAAAATTTCAGGACATCATGTAGAAATTGATAACAGAACAGGACGTTTTAAATTTCATACGCCAAATAAAGATACAAACAGAGCTCTTAATGCTATGGTTTTAGAGCAATGGCAAAAAGATGATATTTATCGTGCGAAGAAAAAATGCCGTGATGCAGGTTTTCTAACTCATAAGGATATCGAATACCTTGCGGAATCAGCTCTTACCACTCGTACTGCAACACAGGATTATGCAAAAAAATTAGCAAAAAGATTTCAACTTATCATTGTTGATGAATGCCAAGATCTATCCTTTGAACAATTAAATATCTTAAAAGCCATGATGTTGAATGGAACAAAATTACATTTTGTTGGAGATTTAAATCAATCTATATATGAGTTTAGGGACGTTGATCCTAATGACATTATTAACTTTATAACTGACAATGGCTTTAGAGAAATTCAATTAACTAAAAACTTTCGAAGCTGTCAAAAAATTGTAAATATTGCTACAAATATTATGAAATCAGGTTCAATCGAAGCTGATTTCACATCACCCGAACAATCATGTTTTGTACTTCAGTATAAAGATTCACCTAGTGAAGTGATTTCTCAATTTAATGAACTAACCAAACAGTATAGCAATCGAGTTTTAGTAGCTAGAGGTCATCAAACTTTAAACCAGTTATCTATTGTGGATAGCACACCAGCGAAACCAGTTGAGTTCTTACTAAGCTCAATCTTGAATTTTGATGAGACAAGTTATACTTCAATCAATCAGTCACTTATTGATTTTTCAAAATATATTAAAGATAAGGTAAAGTTAGAAACAAAATCTAGTGATTATAATTGCCCTCAAATTATTGCATCAGAATTAGATTGGAGATTGTTCCTCCACAACTCTATCCAATATTTATTAAATCATGATTTACAATTAGATAGTTGTACATGGACAAATTGGTGCAAAAAAGTAAATGCTGTTGTTATTAATTTGTTTAAGCAAGAATTTGTACTCTCAGAGATTTATGAAGCATTAAAAAATTCTGACTTTAAAATTAGGTCTCCAAGTGGTAAAGCAACACACTGCATCTCTAACTATCACCGTAAAAATGATTCATTAGATATCAAATTCAGAAAATCAACTATTCATGGTGTTAAAGGTGAAACACATGAAGCTACCATGCTGATTTCAAATCCTACACGGAATGGAACTGGTACACATTGGTCTCATTGGATTGGAGATAAAACATCTGAAGCGGCAAGATTTGCTTATGTTGCATCATCAAGACCAAAGTATATTTTAGTCTGGTGTGTCAAAAAGCTAAAATCTTCTGAGCAGAAGGATTTAGAAAGTTTGGGGTTTGAAATATTGGATATAAAATAACTCATTGATATTTGATAGTTTATATGCATTATAGATGATCGTTTTCAGTTAAGTTTAAAAACATTTCATAAGCATGAGTATATGAAAAGTGATCGTCTCTTTTGCCCAAATGACATAAAGATTTTTCGATAAGTGCAACTTCGTCTATAAAAACAACATGTTTACAAGGTATAGCACGTACATATGCTTCAAAAAACTCTTTTACAGTAGGAGGTAGAAGCTGTAATTGGGGTAAATTAAAAACTTGACCTAATACCGTCAATGAACAAATCTTAAGATTTAAAAAATATCCCGAATAGCTCATATCAACAGCTTCGTTCAAGAACAAAATAAATACTGTTAGAGTATCTAAAGGATATTTTTAAGATAACTTTGTTAGTAATTCAAATATTTCACTATTTTTATAAAAAATTCGTTTTACAAACCTAAGTTCAAAAGAAGATCTTTCAGCTAAATGAAGAAAATGACGGCTAACTTCAGGGGCTAAGCTAAGTATGATTTTATCGGTCTCAATAGCAGAACGTGAATCAAAATTGAAAATATTCCAAATTGGATGATGAAACCAGATAGCAGTTTCTGGATACTTCAATACCACCATTTGTACACGTTCTGGTCTTGGAGAAGTGATCCTAGCCAAAATAATGGATGAACCGTACCGGGTTTGTCGGAGAGTCAATATTCTGAGAGACTATCCCGATGACAAAATTAAAATATACTCCTGAAATCAGAGAAAGAGCGGTTCAATTATTGATTGAATCTGAAAAAGATTATCCATCGAACTGGGCAGCAGTTTCCGCAATTGCTCCTAAAATTGGCTGTACTCCTGAAACTCTAAGTGTTTGGTATCAAAAATACTTAGATCAACAAAACCCAATTAAAGTACAGCAAATTTCAGATCAAGAACGTATTAAACAACTCGAACGTGAAAATAAAGAACTGCAACGTACG
>NZ_GG665956.1:34912-39065 GCF_000156555.1 Acinetobacter sp. ATCC 27244 | reverse complement strand
GGTGATTCATACGATAATGCTTTGGCTGAAACGGTGAATGGCTTATACAAAACAGAGGTGATTGAATATTTAAAAGCGGATTGGCAAGGTTTAGCGGATGTACAACTTGCGACACTAAGCTGGGTAGATTGGTTCAATAAAAAGCGTGTACATAGTGCACTAGGTTATGTGTCACCTTTTGATTTTGAAGCAATGTACTATCATAAAATTAACCCATTAGGTCAGGTGGCCTAACTTAAATAAAAAAGTCTCCGACAAACCCGGTACGGTTCAGTTCAAAACCTATTTAGGGCATACCATTGTGAAAAAACATACCCAGATTGATAACTGTCACTATATTGATGTCGGTTCCTCTTATACCCAGAAGCTGTGTATAGTCAAAATTAAATAAGGATAAAGACGGTGATATAAAAGATCTCCTTACGAAGAAATGAAAAGCCATCAATATGATGGCTTTATCAAACGATTAATTAATAGGTTTTATAAGGTAAAAACTTGCCAGACAATACGACATTTACCCGGTCACCGTTCGGGTTTTCCTCACGCTGAATATTCATGCTGAAGTCGATTGCGCTCATAATGCCATCACCGAATTCTTCATGGATCAGCTCTTTAATAGTCGAACCATATACATTTACAACTTCATACCAGCGGTAAATTAAAGGGTCCGTAGGCACACTGGTCGGTAAAGAGCCTTTGTAAGGTACAATTTGCAGCCATGCTACTGCCTCATCACTAAGGTCAAAAATCTGACCAATTTTCTCTGCCTGCTGTTTATTAAATGCCATTTGTCCCAGGCAGGCAGCCGTTACCCATTCTTTAGAAAGACCAATCTCTTTGGCAACATCTGACCACTTAATTGACTTTAAAACTTTCGCTGAAATGATCATGTCAGTTACTTGTTGACGATGGGTAATCATAATCCTCTCCAAATTATTCTCAAATGAATGTATGCAGAACGCATAATGCAGATATCATGCCAACAGCATTCTAGAGTTCATGCTAAATAGAAAATGAATATTTAAGTGATTGTTAATTATTTGTGGCATAGCTTTTGCTTATATTTCGATATACATGGCAACGACGCCATTCACCATTACCTGTTCTAATATTCAAGGCAACGGCGCCTAAGGTCTTCAATGATCTTAGGCGTCTTTTTTTCGAAAAACAGGTCCGTATATTGAAAAAGAGGACGACAACATGGCATATCTTGCTCCTGCGGAGTTTGCAAAAAAAGTAGTAGATGCGGGTGAATCCAAATTGCATATGGCAACCCGTGATGTATTGATTCGTGCCTTTATGGCAGGGGCCATTCTGGCCTTGGCAGCGGTATTTGCCATTACCATAGCCGTGCAAACAGGATCACCATTGATTGGTGCGCTCCTGTTTCCAGTTGGTTTTTGTATGTTGTATTTATTGGGCTATGACCTATTAACTGGGGTGTTTGTACTTACGCCGCTGGCATGGCTAGATAAACGCCCAGGGGTGACATGGGGACGTATTCTAAAAAACTGGGGCTTGGTGTTTGTAGGGAACTTTACAGGCTGTTTAGTCGTTGCGGTGCTCATGGCAGCGGTTTATACCATGGGTTTTGCAGCGGATCCAAACCCTGTCGGCGTAAAAATTGCGCATATTGGCGAGGAGCGGACATTAGGTTATGCCGAATACGGATTCGCCGGCTGGATGACTATTTTTATCCGTGGCATGCTGTGTAACTGGATGGTGTCATTAGGTGTCATTGGCGCGATGATGTCTACTACGGTGAGTGGCAAATTTATTGCCATGTGGATGCCAATTATGCTGTTCTTTGCCATGGGCTTTGAGCACTCTGTCGTGAACATGTTCCTGTTCCCATTTGCCATGATGATGGGCGGTGACTTCTCGATTGCTGACTACTTCCTATGGAATGAACTGCCGGTTGCTTTAGGTAATCTGGTGGGCGGTTTGGCATTAACAGGTCTGGCACTTTATACCACCCATGTCCGTACTGGTGTTAAAAAAGAATTTTAACATTCATCATTTTATAAAGGGATCATATAGATCCCTTTTTGAGCTTTCAGCATGAAAAAAACATTAAAAGTCACTATTGGGCAATATTCTACTGCCGGAGTTAAACAACAGAACCAGGATTTCCATGGAGTATATCTGCCCGAAGGACATGTGCTGAAACAGAAAGGTATTGCATGTGTTATAGCGGATGGAATCGGTAGCAGTAATGTCAGTCATCTTGCAGCAGAAACAGCCGTTGGTAGTTTTTTATCTGACTATTATTCTACTTCAGATGCCTGGAGTACACAGACTTCAGCAGAACGAGTGATCCGCGCGACCAATTCATGGCTTTATGCACAGACTCAACAAAGTCAAGGACGTTTTGATAAAGACCGAGGGTATGTCTGTACCTTATCTGCACTGATTTTAAAACAGCAACAAGCCCATGTTTTTCATGTTGGTGATAGTCGTATTTACCGCATTCGCGATCATGAAATTGAATTACTAACCCATGATCATCGTGTCTGGTTGTCTTCCAAAGAGCATTATCTTAGTCGAGCCTTAGGTGCGGATTATCGTATTGAAATTGATTATCGAAATATTGAACTCAAAGAAAAAGATATTTTTTTACTAATGACCGATGGGGTCTATGAATTTGTCACAGATCAACAATTATTAGATTTAACTTTAATAGATGCAGATTTAAATCAACTTGCCAAAGGATTAGTTGAAAAAGCTTTAGAACAGGGCAGTGATGATAACTTAAGTTTCCAGGTGATCCGTGTAGAACAGTTGCCTGAACTGAATCAGTTTCATATTCAGCAGGATTATGTATTTCCACAACAGCTCAGTAAAGGTGAAGTTTTTGAAGGTTATGTGATTGATAAGATTTTGCACCAAAATCATCGCAGTTGCCTGTATTTGGCACACGATACTCAGCAGCAGCCTTTGGTCATAAAAACTTTGGGGGTAGATTTACAGCAAGATAAAAATGCCGTAGAGCAGTTTCAACTCGAAGATTGGGTATCGAAACGTCTGAAACATGACAACCTGATGCACTGTTATCCACATAACACTGAGAAAAAATATTTATTCCAATGTTATGAATATTTGCAGGGTGAAACCTTGGCTCAATGGCTGCATCGCCAGGAAAAGCCTTTAAAGCTCGATGATATTTTACCAATTTTGCAACAAACGGCCTTGGCTTTAAATGCAATGCACCGGCTGGAGATGCTGCATCAGGATATACGGCCAAAGAATATCATGGTTTTAAATGCAGAAAATGCCATGAAAATTAAACTGATTGATTATGGTTCAACAGCAGTAAGAGGCCTGGTCGAAATTAATCCTAAAAATGCGAATCGACCACTCGGAACCTTAGCATTTATGGCACCGGAGTATTTTATTGATCATTCGCCATCTGTACATTCAGACCAATTTTCTTTGGCGGTCATGGCCTATTATTTACTCACCAAACAATTACCTTATGGCACAGATTTAGCTCGCTGTAACAGTTTAAAGCAGCTTAAAAAAGTTCAATATCATTCCATCAGGAAATATCGGCCTGATTTACCTATATGGTTAGATAAAATTTTAGGCCAAGCGCTGAGTATTGAACCGACACATCGTTTTGAGGCCTTGTCTGAACTCATTCATAATCTAATGCATCCTTCCAAAGAATTATTAAACTCTAAACCACCAGCAATCATTGAACGAGATCCTTTACGTTTTTGGCAAATGAGTTGCGCCGTATTAGGGCTATTATTTTTACTGAGTATTGCATGGCCATTTATTTGAAAAGATAGGATCAAACCATGCTTAAAATTGAAGGTACATAGATAAGTTTTTATTCAAACAGCTTTGTTGCACAAAGATTTGAAATGCAAAGCGCCCCTAATTGAGCTAAATTTAAGGCGTAATTTGGGTAAGTGGTCGACCTAATTCCGTAAATCTGTTGAGGACTGCTACACGTGCATGAATCTCATTGACTTGGCTATCAAAACGCCTTGCTCTGAGTTTATCTCCTAATAATTTAATGCAGTGCATCTTAGTTTCAACCAAACTTCACCGATGATAGCCTGATTTTTTCCATAGTGTCCTGCCTGAGAAGCACTGCTTCCAAGATTAACTGTTCGAAGTAATTCATTTCGATCTAGCGAGCTGC
>NZ_GG665956.1:2280-34473 GCF_000156555.1 Acinetobacter sp. ATCC 27244 | reverse complement strand
GATAACAATTAAAAGATAAAGGAAAGTTTTTATTGGTTTTATTATCGATAAGTATTAATGATAATATATTGTTACATAAAAAATTGGCACCAATTTAGCACCAATTATTCTTTAGTTGTTGATTTTAATATGAAAATATTACGTTGACATCGTAGAGGTCTCCAGTTCGAGTCTGGATATACCTACCAAAATTCACTGTGAAAACAGTATATTAAAGCCCACTCAAAAAGTGGGCTTTTTTGTTTTCGGTGTTCAGACTTATATTGTAGGTGAAAACATTTATCATTTTTGGCTTTGCGCGGAAATGACCTACGCTGAAACAACCAGAATTGCGAATAACTATTTAGCTCAAAAACATTCTTATCTTTCGTAACTCAAATATTTAAAAATTAGCCCGCCCATTTTGGTGGGTTTAATTTATATAGAGTGAGTTAGTCGGATAAATATTGGTAAAAAATCCAATTAAAAAAGCCCCTCATATCTGAGAGACTAGTTATATCAATTATTTGGTATGAATGGCTGCAATTTCTTAAATAACTAAACAAATCAAATTGATAAAAGTAGTTAATAGTATAATAAATCAGTGCACTAATTTATTCTTTATAGTAGCAGAGCCTCAAAGCTGATTCTAAGGCGCTGTTAATAACAAATTATTTGTTATTTGGATCAGGTTGTTCATTATTCTCAGGCAGATCTTTTACGTTGCCAGGAATTTGTGTCGGTTGAGTTTCAGTAGGTGGTGTTACTGCAGAATGCTCCATTGCTTGAGCTTTGATAACTTTTGCATGGTTTGTTGTATTTTGAGAAAAACTTTTGAAACCTGACATTTTTATCTTCTTAACTTCACTGTGGAGATCTCATAGTACGCTTTAAATCCAGATACACTACGGTAGTTTCAAGACTTATATGTGTTGATATGTGCTTGAAAAGTAGTTTATATCGATTAAATATTTCATAGATAAAATCAATTATATAACTGCTTGAGTAGTATCATTTAAAGCTTGAAACTACACTGTGCAAATTTCAAGTGTGAGTACATAAAACACACATATATATTTTTATAAAAGATTAACTTAAAAAACAATAAAACTTAATGGTTGTACAATTATAGTTTGTATTCGATAGCCGCTAAGCATAGTATGATTGATTAAACTGGAGCATATGAATGCTAAAAGACATTACTATTATTGATTTTCAAGGCAAAGAAAGAAGAGCACAGGCAAACTATACAGAAGTAAATGCTAATAAAATCAATCATTCATCGAGAGTTCGGAAACCTAACGTTGAATATATTTTATTTAAAGGAGAATTTATTTTTCCTACTTTAGATTTAGTTTTCAACAGCTCTGATGGCAATAGCTATTATATAGAGTGAGCATAACCCACTTCAGTGGGTTTTTTAATGCTTGACGCTTGAGTTGGAAAGAAATGAGCAGAGTAGATTGGTACTTACTCTCATTAGCGCAAAGCGAATCAACCTTCTGAACGGATTACTGCGCACAAAGCTCTGCTAATACAGATGTGATAGCAGGGCTTTTTCTTTTTCAAATGCGAGGATTAATCTATGAAATTTGTAAATTGTCAGGGTTGTGAACAACGGAGGTAATGGCTGTATGAACAAACTAAGCAATCGATCAGTTTTATCCAGCGAGCAATTGCCGCTCTCTCAAGTGCTGGAGCTGTAATTTCCCCGAAAAATAAAAGCATCTAAAAAGTAGAGTTTTCTCTTAATAGAGAAGCAAAAGATTCTGCATAAGGATATCTAAATTAACTTTGAAAACAGTATATTAAAGCCCACTCAAAAGCGGGCTTTTTGTGATTGTAAGGTTTTAAAAAAACAATCTGAGACGTGCGTTAGAGGTATCTATTCTAATTCGATTTGATGGTCGTCTTTTGTCACTTTAATTTTCAATTTTTTATATTTTCGCTTATTGGGATCAAGTGCTGAGTTTGTCACCTCTGTTGCAAACACGGAATCTTTCATCAAAGTCCCATATGCTTTATATCCTAAGATTATACGATTTGGCTGTTGACCATTTCTAGAAACGTAATAATCAATCATTTGATTTAATTCATTTAAAAGACTTGTATCACTCATGGTTTAGATGCATCACTTTTAAGAATTTATTAAATAATAATATAATTCAACTTTGTTATCTATATGAAAAATAGAAAAAATTTATTAAATCATTGTCATAAAATTGAAACATAATTGAAATAATTTTTTAAATTACATGATATTTCAACTTATTTAAATCCTTTAACCATTTCTTCAAATTTAGATCGATAAGCTTAATAGAGAATTGTTTTGAAATGAGAGATTCTTAAAAGTGATTAAGCATTTTTAAGCAAATTTCAGGTAGAAAGATGACAGGGCTTATGTGAATAATTGAGTTTTAGACTATATTCCATCTTTTGGATGGGGAGGATGAATGTAACTTAAAAAGAGAAATTTATAGGCTTTTGTGAGTCAAAGCTATTCGCGTCTAGCGATTCGGATTATTGTATCTGTTACTTCAAAACTGGTGGGAGTTTAACCCACTTGACCTAATCACATATTGGTGATAATTTAAACAATACGGAAGTCATATACGATTTGGGATTTAAGAGAAATCTTGCCTAGATAATAAACGTTATGACAAACCCGTATACATCAGCTAACAACGAACGAAACGATTGAGATCGTTTTTAAAAATGTTCAAGGTTGTAGAAAAGCCCGTAAATCGGGCTTTTTTAATGTCTACAACTTAGAAAGACCATTAAGGCAAATCAAACCAAATCATTTGACTGTCTTGTGATGCAGTAATGGTTGCAGTCTCATCAAACAGTAAAGCATCACCAGCTTTGACTACATGATCAGCAATCATAACTTCACCAGAAATCACATGAACATAGTTCACTTTTTTCTTTGCACTGATCTCCAATTGTTGATCCTTTTCAAGAACAGCAGTTTTCACTTCTGCATTTTGACGAATCAACATTGGTGCAGACTCATCACCTGCAATCAAATGCCATTGGTTAGGATGGTCTTTTGGGTTTAAGTGAATTTGCTGATAAGTTGGTTCAGCATCTTGTACATTCGGTTGAATCCAAATCTGTAATAGATGTACCGCTTTATCATGCTTATTCATTTCACTATGGGTAACGCCTGTACCCGCACTCATCAACTGCCATTCACCCGCATTGATTTGACCCTCATTGCCCATACTATCTTTATGGGAAATGGTACCATCAAGAACACAAGTCAAGATTTCCATGTTGTCATGAGGGTGAGTACCAAAACCATTATGTGCTGCAACCGTATCATCATTAATCACGCGGAGAGCACTGACACCCATGTATTTCGGGTTGTACCAGCTCCCAAATGAAAAGCTATGGTAGGTGTCTAACCATCCTGCTTTTACATGACCACGGTTTTCACTACGATGTAGATAAGCATTCATCCTTCATCTCCTAAATTATTGTGTTTTGCTTAATGCTTATAGTATTGATTCATAATGATGATATATAGTCTTTAATTGCGACATATTGTTCTATAAACGCAATGATTAAATATGTGCATTTTCTGAATAGAACAAAAAAGGCCGAATAAAATATTCAGCCTTTTCAAATTAGTAAGCTAATTTACCAATTTATTATTTTGATTTATTTCCAAGTTGTGGAATCGCAGAACCTTGACCTACAGAAAGTAAACCAGTTTCTGTATAAAGACCAAGTTTTGCACGAGTATCAGTAATATCCAGATTACGCATTGTTAATTGGCCAATACGATCCATTGGTGTAAATACTGAATCACCTTTCTCCATTGTTAAACGCTCAGCTTCATAAGTGAGGTTAGGAGATTCAGTGTTCATAATAGTGTAGTCATTACCACGACGTAACTCTAAAGTAACTGTACCCGTAATAGCTTTAGCCACCCAACGTTGTGCTGTTTCACGTAGCATAAGTGCTTGTGAGTCGAACCAACGACCTTGGTAAAGCAAACGACCTAAACGTAAACCGTTAATACGATATTGTTCGATCGTATCTTCGTTATGAATACCTGTCACTAAACGCTCGTAAGCAATGTGCAATAAAGCCATACCAGGTGCTTCATATATACCACGAGATTTGGCTTCGATAATACGGTTTTCAATTTGGTCAGACATACCTAAACCATGACGACCACCGATACGATTTGCTTCTAAGATAAGTTCAACAGGATCTTCGATACGTTGACCATTTAATGCAACAGGGAAGCCTTCCTCGAAAGTGATTGATACTTCTTCCGCATCAATTTTTACATCATCTTTCCAGAATGCAACGCCCATGATTGGGTCTACGATTTTGATGCCAGCATCAAGGTATTCCAAATCTTTTGCTTCGTGAGTAGCACCCAACATGTTTGAGTCAGTTGAATATGCTTTTTCTTTTGACATTTTATAGTCAAAACCATTGTCGATGAGGAATTGTGACATTTCCGCACGACCACCTAACTCATCAATGAAGGTTTGGTCTAACCACGGCTTATAAATTTTAAGCGCTGGGTTGGTCAATAAACCATAACGATAAAAACGTTCAATATCGTTACCTTTATAAGTCGAACCATCACCCCAAATGTTCACATCATCTTCTTTCATTGCAGTGACAAGCATTGTACCCGTTACTGCACGACCTAAAGGTGTAGTATTGAAATAAGGAACACCACCAGTGCTGATGTGGAATGCACCACATTGAATCGCAGCAATACCTTCAAGTGCAAGTTGTAAACGACAATCGATTAATCGAGCTTTGACTGCACCGTATTGTTCAGCTTTCTTTGGAATCGCATCATAGTCATCTTCATCAGGCTGACCCAAGTTTGCAGTATATGCATAAGGTTCTGAGCCTTTTTGTTTCATCCACAATAAAGCTGCTGAAGTATCGAGACCACCAGAAAAGGCAATCCCAACTTTTTTGCCTACAGGTACGTGCTGCAAGATAGTTGCATTATCAGTCATTGCTTGTCCTAACGTTTATTAGTAAAGACACCGAATAGGTCGTCTTGAGAATAAAAAATCGGAACTATTGTAACACTTTTCGTGCAGCAAAGTTTTGTAAAATCGAGTTGATCATGGTGAAAATTAAAATTTTTATAGCGCTTGGTATCTTTTTGCGATTTGAGTGATCTATTAAAGTGGAGGCTCAAAATAGATGAATAGATTTTTCATATTACAGATACAGCTAATTTTTACTGTTGATGGATAAAAGCTTTGAAATCGTGTGGGTTAACAAGTTCAACTTTTGTGGGAATAACACTTTTTGATGATAGCCATTGCATGTGATCAACGTTAATAAAGTTTTCTGAGGGGAGTGTATATAAATAACCAATACGATCCCAATTGACGCTACATTGGAAAAGTTCAACATAAACGAAGTCATCCTCAAATTTAATGCTGAATCGAGCTTCTTTGGATAAGCTAAGATATTCAATTGCAAATAATTGAGCAATTCTTTTATCTTCAACGGCATATATGCCAAAAGCATTGTCCATTTCCCCATCGCCTATAGCTTGTTTTGGTTCAAGATATTCTCGATAGCTTGAAGAGCCGTGGAATAAGAGTAGAGGTTTAGATGACATATTGTTTTGTTATTCTTTGAAATTTGAAAGTTATATCGACTATATAGTTTGCCCGTATACATGTATTGACGTATTTGACCACGTTTTAGTAAAAAAGTGTCATCCACTCCAATAACAAATCAAAGTACTATGCAACAAGTTGCAAAGCCAAAAATATAGAAGGAATACCATGACTAGCTATGCAAATATATTAAAACCACTACATTTGGGATTCACCACCATTAAAAATCGTGTGGTAATGGGCTCGATGCACTCAGGCTTAGAAGATCGTTTCTATAACTACCCTAAGCTTGCGGCTTACTTTGAAGAAAGAGCCAAGGGTGGAGTTGGTCTAATCATTACAGGTGGTATTTCTCCTAATCGTCAAGGCTGGTTATTGCCTGCTGGCGGTACTATGAATAGTTTGGCTGATATCCCTCATCATCGTCTAGTAACGCATGCTGTACATAAGCATGGTTCAAAAATCTTAATGCAAATTTTGCATTCTGGGCGTTATGGTTATCACCCATTTTCCGTTTCTTCATCTGCGATAAAAGCACCGATTAATCCGTTTAAACCGCGCCAAATGTCTGACGCTCAGATTTTGGCAACCATTGATGATTATGCACGCTGTGCAAGCTTGGCAAAAAAAGCGGGTTACGATGGTGTGGAAATCATGGGTTCAGAAGGTTATCTAATTAACCAATTTCTAAGCAATCATGTAAATAAACGTACAGATCGCTGGGGTGGTGACATTGAAAATCGGATGCGTTTCCCAGTTGAGATCGTAAAAGCAATTCGCGCTAAAGTTGGTGAAAAATTTATTATCGCTTTTCGTTTATCGTTGTTAGATTTAGTACACGACGGTAATACCATGCAAGAAGTGATTACTGTAGCCAAGGCATTAGAGAAAGCTGGTGTAACGTTATTAAACACAGGAATTGGTTGGCATGAAGCACGTATTCCAACGATTGTAACGTCGGTACCTCGTGCAGCATTTGTAGATTATACCGCAGAGGTTAAACAGCATCTTTCAATTCCTGTTATTGCATCTAACCGTATCAATATGCCAGATGTAGCTGAAGAGATCGTTGCATCGGGTAAGGCCGACATGGTGCAAATGGCACGCCCATTCTTGGCAGATCCATATTGGGTGAATAAAACTGCGACCAATCGTGTTGATGAAATTAATACTTGTATTGCTTGTAACCAAGCGTGTTTAGATCATGCATTCAAAAATCAGCGTGTGAGTTGTTTGGTCAATCCACAAGCATGCTTTGAAACAGAACTGGTTTATATCAAGACCAAAAAGCCAAAGCGCATTGCCGTTGTGGGTGGTGGTGTCGCAGGGATGTCTGCTGCCACTGTTGCTGCAAGCCGTGGACATGCTGTGACTTTGTTTGAAGCCAATAGTGATGTTGGTGGCCAGTTTAATCTAGCTAAAGTTGTGCCTGGAAAAGAAGAGTTTCATGAAACCATTCGTTATTTCAAAGTGCAACTTCAACAAACAGGTGTGGACGTTCGTTTAAATACACGCGTAAATCGTGAAAAATTAGAAAGCGAAGGATTTGATGAAGTTGTGGTTGCAACAGGGGTTGTACCGCGCGAGTTGAAAATTCAAGGCAGCACAGCACCACAAGTACTATCTTATGCAGAAGTGTTAAGAGGTGCTGAGGTTGGACGTAAAGTTGCAGTGATCGGTGCAGGTGGGATTGGTTTTGATGTGTCTGAGTTTTTATTAAAGCCACCACATCAGCCTCAGCCGCAACCTTTAGCGGAATGGCAGCGTGAGTGGGGTGTGGATCCTGAAGCAAATTATATTTCAGAAGGTGGCTTGCAACGCCCTGAAGTTGAAGCACCTGTTCGTGAGATCTATTTATTACAACGTAAGACTACACCACTCGGAATTGGTTTAGGTAAAACCTCTGGTTGGGTGCATCGTGCGCAATTGAAAAAACACGCAGTGCGTATGCTTCGTGGTGTGCAATATAAAGCAGTGACTGATGAAGGATTGTGGGTCGAACACAATGGGCATGATCAATTATTGCGTGTTGATACCATTGTTGTCTGTGCAGGGCAAGAATCTGTGAAGGATTTGATGCCTAAAGAGGGTGAGAATACTTTTGCAAACTACCATATTATTGGTGGTGCGAAGCTTGCGGCTGAGCTAGATGCTAAACGAGCGATTCGAGATGGCGCAGAGTTAGCTGCAAGACTTTAATAATTGATGAAACATTATGCATTTGAATACATTGCAGTTAAATTTTTCTTGAATAAAGGAAACAAGCTTTGTATTCTTACGCACATGGAAGCGTGGCAGAGCGGTTTAATGCACCGGTCTTGAAAACCGACGAGGGTGTGAGTCCTCCGTGAGTTCGAATCTCACCGCTTCCGCCAAATTCAAGTTTCTGACACTGTTTAACACTATATAAGATTTTGATTTATAAGGTTAAAGTTGGAAATATACAATATGACAAGCCGTGACGCACTACGCCAATCGGGTGTTATAAAGTAGTAAAAAATGCAGTAAGATTATTTCTTACTGCATTTTTTTATATCTGAACTATGGCGACTCGTGGAATCAATAAGCTTAGTGCTTTACAAGTTAAAAAAGCTAAACCTGATCCTGACAAGATGTATAAGCTGTCAGATGGGGGAAACCTATATCTACGTATTGACCAGAGCGGCAGCAAGTACTGGATTTTCAATTATACCCGTCCATTTTTAGGTAAGCGCAATGATTTGTCTTTAGGTACTTACCCTGAAGTTTCACTGGATGATGCTCGTACTATTCGTGATGAGTATAAAAAGTTAATTAAGCAGGGCATAGACCCAGCAATGGAGCGGATTGAAACCAAGTCACAAAAACAAAAAGAAGCCGAAAATACTTTTCGTGTTGTTGCACAAGCATGGTTGTATAAACGTGAGTTAGAACAAAAGCAAGATGATGAAACGGTCCGTCGTTTAAAGCACGATGTCTATCCCTACATTGGTGATTTAACCTTTCCACAGCTTACCTTAGAAATTCTTGAGATTAAGGTCTTTAAGCGCATTATTGAGCGTGGTGCTTTGTCTGTTGCCAAACGTCTTAAATCAGATCTTAACCAGATATTTAAATCAGCGCGTAAGAAAAAGCTCATTCAATATAATCCAATTGAAGATATTGAGCTTCCAAAGCCTTTGGGTGGAAATTTTGCCGCCGTGACAGAGGAACAAGATCTAGCACCTATGCTGAATAAAATCTGGAATTACTCCAAACTGTATCCACGCTGTTTGCTGAGTACACAGGTAGCCTTAAAAATTTCTGCACTGACCTTTCAGAGACCAGGAGAGATTCGTAAATTGAAAAAAGAGTATTTCTATCGTGAGGAGAGATGCTTTAAATTTAGAGCTAGTAAAACTAAACAGCTTCATATTGTGCCATTGTCAGATCAGGCTTTTGATCTAATTGAATCCATCATCGATTTGCACCCTTATAGTGAGCATATCTTTGTGGGTCGAGATGGTAAAACCATTATTTCTGACAATACGATTAACTCAGCTTTAAAGCGTTTGGGCTATGGTGGTGAACAGACAGCACATGGCTTTAGAGCAACTGCACGTACTATGCTTGATGAGATTTTAGAACAGCGTGTAGATTTTATTGAGCATCAATTAGCTCATAAGGTTAAAGATAGCAATGGCACAGCCTACAACCGAACCAAGTTCCTGAATAACCGTCGGGAGATGATGCAGGAATGGGCTGATTATTTAGAATCTTTGCTTGAATAGGCCGAGAAAATCTTACTTTGAATATTTGCGACATAATTTGTCGTAAAAGTCCTTTTTAATATTTTTTTTTAGCTGAATTGCTTTTATTTTAGATTTTTAACTTAATTGAGTGAAAATATAAAATGAATGAAGATAGAGCAATATACATAAAACCAAATCATTCAGGTATCGATATACCAAAATTAGATCCTGTTTTGATTAATAGAAATCAGTCTGAAGGAAAAGAGACAACTTTAGTTCTAGATAGTAATATTTTAATTAGGATGGAGAGGGTGGTTAAGTCTGGCAACAAGTGGCGATCTGTGAGAGAAAAAGGATTAGATAACTTAGTTGGATTACTCCAAAAGTGTAGACCTTATAGTGTTTGCTTATCTCCTGGTTTTGCATTAAAAGAAATGCCACCACAGAATGCTAAGGTCGCTATGGACTTATATGAAGCTTTTTGTTCAGTCCATCTACCAAATTTTATTGATACGCCTACCAGTACAAGAAAAGTTCATACTGGTATTAACAATGATTATGGCTTCAATGATTTAACATATGAAGCTAAATTGGCATTTGTAATACCATATTTGAATTTTCTGTATTTGAATTATATTGAATATTGTTATCAAGGTTCGCCAATTGAAAAATTTAAAGCTTATGTTGATCTTTTGGAAGAAAAAATTGATTTATTGAGTGCTACAGAAATTGAGATAGCCAAATATTGCTTTTTTAATACAACTAATTTACAAAAGGGTAAGATTAAAAAATTCTGTCAAAAAATCAGAGAAAACTCGGTTCAAATTAAGGGAAAGCGTGCAAAACAACCAATTGAAATCAGTAAAATATCTTTTAATGCAGCTAGTGATATCCACCTATTACATGTAGCAAATATGATGGATGGAGAATATTTGGATGAAAAAAAGCAAGATTGTTGGGTAGTAACAACAGATAAAAAATTAGCTGCTTTTTGTGAACTTTTTCATCAAGTAAGTATTGATGGGGTACTACAGCCCTATGCTATTGCAACAGTGCCTGATGAAATGATAGATAGTGAATATTGGCAATCGGCAAATGAATATTTTGCATTAAAAAGTATAAATCGTAGGGCACATCATTTATCAACAAAAATTGATCTAGATAAACTACTTTTAGTTGTAAACGATGCTGTTGATAAGATTGAAAGAGATTTTAAATATTTATGAGTATTAATAAATGCAAACAACCTGTCATAAGACAGGCTGTTTTTATTTATGCTGCTTTAAGCTCTTTTTGCTCAAGCCAGTTATTAATCTGGCTTTCGCACCAAGTGGGCATACTTGCAGTCAAATACGTAGGTTCTGGGAAATCACCTCGACGGATCATCTTCCAGAAGGTCGACTCTGCGATATTCAGCAGACCTTTACTTGCAGGCTTATGAGAGAGCCGTCTTCTACGACCCTTACGATCAACATAGTCTTTTGCAGGACGTTCAGGGTAGTTTACGAGGTCTTTTACTCGATAGCGTTTTTCAATCATATCTTTGTTCCTATTCAATCAGCATTGGTTGCTGATGCCGATACCGTTGAGATTTAATGCGTTCTCGACGGTATCAAGTTATTCGGGTGATGCCTTATTTCTGTTAGTTATAGCTTTAAGTAGATGGATCATCGGCTTGATAGAACACTTCAAAAGAGGATTTATTATCAAAAATCCGAAGATAGTGGTCTGTACCTACCAAATAGGCCTTTAGAATTTGAAGCCGTTTACCAAAATTGATTTGATTGACGTTATAGAAAATTGGCGTCAATAATTTGGGTAGGGGTGTCCATACCGAGTGAATCAATCCAGTCTGGTCGATGAATTGATTCAGACTCTGATAAATTTTAGTTTCTTCAAAGGGAATGAAGTCACTTGTTTTTCTTGCAACGAAGAAAAACAAGTTCAGATTTACCTGCTGAAATCGATTGGCTTCCCATTTTCCAACGATACCGAGAATATCTGCCTTTTTAGTGTCCTGAGCAACTGAGACGATCTCCTGAATATGGTGATCAAAGAGTAGGTAATTTCGGCTTAAATTCTCATGACTGGTTTTACTGACATCATTGATCAATGTCATACAATAGACATCAAATGAACGTGTCAGTTCCAGTAGATTGGTTATGAAACTTTCGTAAAACCAGTGTCCCTTTCCAAGCGCTCTTGTCCAAGCCTTTTCTCGGTTTTTATGCTTTTGGGTTAAAATAAGCATTTTGTAATGTGCCATATACATATCAACCGCAACTTCAAAGTTGGGATGTAAATGATCCATCATAGGTAACTGATGTTGTTCTATAAGTTCCTTTTGCAACTGGATTCTTGGTGAAAGTTGGATACATGGAATTGTACCAAGTAGATATGGGTTAACTTTCATTCCATTCAGGACAGCACAGAATCTGAGCCCAAAAGGCAGCAATTGCAAATTAGGGGCATCACCAAAACTTCGCATCACCTTAAAAATCTTGCTAGACTTTTTGTTTACCATTTCTGAACCTAAAGCGTCTATCTCATTCAGTGTGGCTTGTTGAGGCGTTGCTAGAGATAAAGAACCAGGCATAGGGATTTGTTGAGGATTCAGATTCTCAAGGAAATGTTCAGCATAAGATAATTCAAACTTATTCATCAGTATTACCCCTTATAGAACTTTTTGACAGAATCAGGATTTAAAGGCGTACACTTTTTCTCACGTGGTCTGCCCATGCCTGATCGCTCTTTGGGAGCTACACTTTTTTGAATCGTGCGAAAGCAGGCGAGTGGTCTAAAAAGAAAATATTGATCAGCTTTTGTTAAATAGGCGAGACAACGACACAAATTATAGATTTTTTCCTGATCGTCATAGGAAATCGTTCCTGTGCAAGGATATTTATAATCTGAGCTGTTCCGATTGCAATTATGATAAGCACCTCTGCCATTGGTAAGCTTGCCCCAATGTTGACCAATATCTTCTGCCCACTTCACGTCTTTTTGATGATCGTGCCCATCCAGTAGAAGAATACAATGCACGTGCTGTCCTTTGTACGGACCATGTTCAAACCGAACCAAATAGCCAATAATTTCTTTAAGCACAGGATTAGAGCGAAAATCACCAAGCAACCGTTCTACATCTGCTTTAATGGTCATTAGACAATGCACATTGTGTCTAGGACTATTAAAGTCTGGAGAGGTATTAGTCAATTCAGAAATATCATATCTGTAGTAGAGGTCTAGACGAAGTACCAGTAGTTTGCTGTACGTGTTTAAATATTTACCCAACCATTTAACACTGCTACGGTAATTCTTCCGGCAGTGCTTTCTGCGCTTTCTGAGTTCACGCTTAGTTTCAGGTCCTAACATGTTTTCTCGAATACGATTTATAAATTGGTTTATTCGCTGAACTATTTCGATATGACAAGGCTCTAACGGAACGCCAGCAGGAGGCAGCATCTGCAATAACGGCGTGTCTGGATAAGCTGATCTGGCATCAACATAACTGAGAATCTCACTCCCAACTTTAAAATGCCCTGATTCAAATAACATGCATTGATCAAAAGTACTGCGAGATGGTTCAAACCATGGTGAAACGTGATAGGTAATAATTTCACCTTTAGCAGTCATTTTTGTCTTAAGCACAATCGCGGGAGTTTTGTTTTCCGCACAATGGATTGATAGACGAGAGATAGCTATCATCGTCGTGTATTGACGTTCATCAGGTGCCCTCAAATGATAAGGCATATTATCAAAGGACTTGAGATGGAATAAGTCCAACTCACGCTCATCCAGTAATTCTCGATCCGATAACTCAAAACAACCAGCAGTAGAGAGAGCTTGAGCAAGCGGGTTAAAGGGAAGGTTCATATAATTTCCTCTTAGCAGAAATTTAGGCAATAAAGTGCCTGCATTGATGATTCAAAGGTCATCAATGGCTGTTAATCAAAGAGGATATTCATCGATTCGATTTATTTAGGCACGAGAGAATACCAGACGCAATTCATAGTAAATGCGTAATTGATTTTCTGATGAGAATGGGCTAGTTTGTATTTGTATACGCTTCAATGTCTGAGTTCATTTGTGAATCACTCATTCATATGATCGTGATAACAATCAATGAGTTTGATCGACTGGAATCTCTCCAACTCATTTCAATATCTAATAAATATATTCATATAGATAAATATAATTAAATTAATAACCCGAACTCTCAAGTGCCAATAAATCGAAAATCCATATGGATATCCATTAATTTTTCATTCATTTGTTGCGTTGATCACTTCAATAGTTAGTCCCCTTTTCAGAAATGATTCATATGCAAAAGTATCTATTTGATGATCGGGGATTAGCAGGTCCAAATATTCATTTTCCACAGCAGATCATCAGCAAAAGCGAGTAGCTCATGAGCATTAGTGTACTAGGATTAAGTTTTGAGGTTTTTTTAAGCAAAATCTAAAAAGATTTAGCTAGCGTCTTTTTTTTGTTATTGATTTTTAAAGATTAATTTAATTTGTTTTTTCATGGGTTAAATTTATGTTTACAACTGAGATAATCAGTGATTTGATGTAGCTAGAAGTGTGATTGGGATGATTAGACAGATAAACTCAAGCCAATAACCGAGCTGTTGTAGGTATTAGTATTAAAATTCAACAGTATTCCCAATAGGGTATAGAGCTTTAGGGTAAAGTGTTGAAATACAATTGAAAGATGTTAACTTAAATGATACGGGTACTAACTTTAGATTAGGTGACTAAGTGAATGTAGATATTCCAGGCAAAGAAGAACTGAATCAATTAGAACAGCATCTCTATGCTCAGGCGTTTTATTGCTTTGGTATTGGAGTAGACCAGGAAATTTATACTGAGATTGAAAAGCGAGAGATTTTAGAAAAGTTGAGTAAAGGGGTGCAGGCTGTCAAATATGCAATATGTACCGATAGTATTCTATTAGCTGAAATAATGAATACACTTCATCAATTGCAAAAAAATATAGAAAACACCACTGACTCAGATCAAAAAGTTGAAACATTGAGATTATTATTTAATCAATATAATGATGCCTTCAGTGAATTAAATGGATTGCCTAGAGCTTTTATTAACAGAGTAAAGGGGGTAAGAGGTGCGAAAAAAAGATATGCTCAAGTTTTAGATAAAAAATATGCTATTTTTAGGAGTGTTTTAATTAAAAAGGTTGAGAAAGATGGTAGGTTTAAGAATGCAAAACAAGCTGTAGACGGTGTAATTGAAGACGTTGAACAGGCTTTTGAAGTGTTTGATCGTGGTTACGCAACTGATAAAATTAATGAAATAAAGAATAAGATTAAAACAAAACAAGAAGAACTTAAAAAATTTAAAAAGACGAAATCTTCTGACTTCGCGATTAAACCGGTATCCGCTGAAAAAAGGATAACTAGACTGAATCAAGAATTAGAGAAATGGACTACAGCGTTACACAATGATCAGTTATACGAAGAATTTCCAAAAATCTTTTTACTAAAGCCAGAAGATTATTTGGATCAAATACTTGCGAGACATCTGAGAGAGCAGAAGGCTTTCTGTGATCAGGTCACTGAAGATCCATCCAATGCTTAGCTTGATCTGATTTAAGTTTAGTATTATTCAAAATGACAAACATAATCTACGACTTCATTGGTTTGAATCCTGAACTGACTATGGGCTGGAATCTCAAAAGATTCACCTGAGGCATAGACTTGGATTTCAGGGTCATCAGCAATTTGAACTGAGCATTGACCTGAAATAATTTCAATACGTTCAGCCAAATGTGTCTTAAAGGTGAGGGGTTCCTCGGATGGAAGAATGACACCTAAGGTCTTTTTGCTTCCATCTTTTAAAACAAGAATATGGCTGATGGATGCGCCATTAAAATGAACATTGGCTTTCTTTTTAATCGAAACAAAATCGAATTGTTCAGGCACCGTGCTATTCCTAATTTTTATAATGAACTGGAATCAATATTAATGAATTGTCATAACACAATTCAAGATTTTTAACGTTGAGTAAATCTTGTCCCATCAATGCCAATGATCATTGTCTATCTGCCATGTAATCGTTCATCTATTCCTAAACGTATTGACACCATCTATCTCGTTGATTATGCTTTGCTTGCTGGCCACATTGCCAGCCGGTTTTGACGGACCGTTTCTCAGAGCATTAAAAGATTTTTCTTTTAGTGTTTAGCCCCTCGTGCCCCCCTCTAAGGTGGAACGGGAGGGGGGACACCCTTTGGGTGTGCTGGCCTCTGAGACCAGTCCGTCAACCCCTCTTTCGTTCTGCCACCATAAATTCTCAAATGCTTTGGCAGAATTCCGACAGATAAAGGAGTTTGCTATGCGTACTATTTTCTTAATATTCCCTAACTTCATTTAAGTGTTGCTGGTGTTTTGTTCTGAGCACGATACAGCGGCGAACTAATTAAATAGAAACTTAAATTGAAGTGAGGTAATCATGATTCATGGCCGTATTTTAACGACATGTTTACTGCTGTCTTTGTGTATCAGTGCATGCTCAAAACAAGATTCCACGCTTTATATACCGGATAAAGAAGATCAATTATCACAGCGTATAGATCCAGTGGCTAATCCAAGACCAGTTGTTATTGCTGGGCAAAAGATCACAACTTTATATTTAGATAAAACGAGTGATGAAAGTTTTTTACAAGATTTTCAAAACTATATTGTTGATACCAAGGGCGCAAAAAAGACATTTCTTGCTTTAAGACAGCAATTAAGACTCCGCCCTGACCAACTCCTTCTATTTGGGGTACGCAAAAAAGATCACACTGAAATTCCTATAGTCGATCTGACCAGTCCTGATTTGTTTAGTCGAGCGAATAGCTTGGCTATTCAGCATTTGGCTTTACTTAAAGCTAGTTCTATTCCAGATAAAGATCCCTATGAAACAACAGATACTTACAAACAGCGTATCAAAGCTAAACAGCAGCAAACTGAAAAGCTGACAGCAAAAGCCAATATCGATTTGGGGCGTATTGAAGATGCTTTGAACTTTAGCAATCGCTGGATTGAGATTCCTGATTATTTCGACCAATTGAATCGAATTGATTACGATGCTGATCAAGCGTTACTAACCATCCAGACGACAGCACCTGTGGTTCATGAAGATGATTTGAGAATGGTGTCAGAGGATGCACTTATCAGGTTGGTACGCTTTCAAGTTAAAGCATCAGCAGAACAAGCTAAAAGCTTAATTAGCGTATGGGATAGTCGAGCACAAGCATCAGTTTATATGGCTTTTGTATTGGATTACCAACCTCAGGGATTAGCGATCAGCCGCGTTGTACTGATGGAGTATCTGGGGATGGATCAACAGTTCCGAGTGATTGAACAACTAAAACCTCAACAGATTTATGTTCAGAAAGTAAGACCAGATTTAACATTGGTCCAACAACAGGTGATTCCACTCCAACAGATCATACCATTCCAATTTGGAATATCCTCACATGCTGAGACTCAAGGATAGCGCCATGAAAATGAATTTTTCCTTAATCAGTTTGATGTTGACTGCAATGATTTGTTCAGGGTGTGGTTTATCTGGAGAGCAGATTGTCCAGCCCAAAGCTAATGATGTTTTGCAGGCATTAAGACAGCAAGATGAATCTGTTGTGCAAATTCAATTAAAGCAATGTCAGCGTTCCAATGTTTATGAGGGGCAAGAGAGGGCACATCCTTATTTTGATTTATATCGCTGTACACTCAGGGTTGAACGCTATGACCTGCTTCTCAACCAAAGTTTTATAAAAGATGAAATATATATATTGAATTTAACGACATCAAATGGCTGGACTATAGGCTCAGGCTGAGGTCTTTTTGATTGATTTCCTGAAAGCAAAATTGAATATAAAGAAAATTCAAATACACATTACCTCAATGAAGCCATATCCAAAGATGGACTGGCGAGCATACGTATTGATAAGAGGATGAGATGGGATTAACACGATTATTTTTATTATTTGGCTGTGCCTTACTGACAGCCTGTAGCAGTTCATTTGAATCCGAGTTTAAGGATGGTTGCCGAAATTGGGGAGCCAATCGCAGTTTCTGTTCCTGTAGCTATGACAAGGTAGAGCAGTACTACGGCGCAGATCGTTTGGAACAGATTAAAGAGCCGTGGCAATTCCCTGAAGACTGGGAGAATAAAGTCCAACAAGCCGGCATGGCCTGTATGTCCAAATTGAAATAGGGAGGACTGACCATGAAGAATTTTCTCATTACTTACCTCCTGATCATGTTGGGCTACTGGGTGAAGCTGATCTGGAGTTTTCCTGCGGGCTATTCCAAAGCCTATCTGCTCGGTCGCGCCTTTGTGTGGCCCTTTGCCTTTCTAGAGTGGCTGTTCTCTTAACAACTTTAAGTGGCATGCCTTTGAGATGCAATAACAGAAAAAAATTAAACAGGTCAGATATATGAAAAAAAGATTGATTTACTTCAGCACCTTAGTGTTGGGATGCAGTTCATGGAGCCATGCTGCTCCCTCTTATGGATTGGGTTCAGCTGAAACCATGGCGCACTTAGTCAATGTACAGAAAGGCAGTGGTTATTCGAGTATTTGTACCTACCGCTCTGCAACACGCCATTATGGTGTACATCAGATTCAAGCCTCAATGTCCAATGGTTGTGAACAACAGCTTGCTTATACCGCAACGTGGGAAGGGGGCGGCGTGTTAAGAGTATTCGGCACAAGTAACAGTTTAATTGTTCGACGAGTCGGCTACCGTGCACCTGCTAAAGCATCACGATCGACACCAGCGCCTGTGAATAAATACAAACGCTTATGTGATAACCCGAATGTCTCAGAAAGTTTTAACCAACAAACAGGTGAAACCACCAACTGCCGAACAGGTGAGGTCACGATTGACCCATACATCAAAGCAATCAAAGAACAAGGCCTATGGCCATATTAAATAGGGGGAAAACATATGCAAAAGCTTAAACCCGCCAGCCTTGTGGCACTGATCATAGGTATTGTCATCGTTGTTGTGGGGGCTTATCTATTGAATCAGCACCAACAACGACAAACAGACCTACAGTTAGCCCAACTGGCATTAGAACAATCCAAAGTCCAAAACCAAACAACGGACATCGCTCAAGCCGCATCTGAACCGATTGAGGAAGGGCTCTCAGGTATTGAAGGCTTAACCGAAGATCGTGCCAACCAAACAGCGCATCTAGAGGTCAGTCCTGATGAGGTTGCAGGGGCACTTGCTGCGGTAGAAAATGCCAAAGCCACTCAAAAAGCAGCTGCGGCTGAGCGTTTAAGTTATGAGGTTGATGCTAAATACCATGACGGAAAAACCCTAAGCTCAAAGCTTTCCCGTTATGGCTTACAACCGATGAAATCAGCACCTGCGGATTTAAGAGCAACAGTCCCAGATATTGATCAGATGCTGGCAACTCATCTCATGGAAGTATGGGGACGCTCTAGTCCAGATCAGGTCGCAAAACGACTGGACGGCTGGAGTGAACAGGGGAATACCATTACTTACCGTACTGCATGGGATTCTGATCGCTATCAATGTACCTGGTATGTGGTGCAGTGGAATAAAGACACGGATGAATTGCTCAACGAAGGCTATAAGCCCTGCTTTGGTCGCTAAACCAGCTAGTTTTACAACAGAACCATTCAATACAACATGACTTTATTTTAATCAATACGAGACAATCCTATGAAACTAATACAACGCTTGAGCTGTGGTCTGTTGATGCTTACCGTGAGTGCAATGGCATTTGCCAAGACAGAACAGATCATCTTAAAGGCCAATGTACACTATGGCGAAGAAGCAGTGATCTTCCCGACTACCAGGGGTGAAGTGATTTTTAACTATTTTGCCTTTCCAGATCATGTTGCCAAACAACTCAAACCGTATAAGAAAGGGCAATGTCTGGAAATCCAGTCCAAGTATGGTTTCTTTAAAGACACAGGTGATGGAAGCTATATCCAAAGCATCCGCCCATGTAACAAGAAAGCCCAAGCCAGCACCACAACCAAAGTCAATCGTTAATCGAACAAAGCAAACCACATAAATCTTAAAAAAACCACGAGCATGGGCTCGTGGTTTTTTTATGCCTGTTTCCCAATTTCTGAATACCCAAACAAGGAGCACGCCATGCAGCAATGCCCCTATTGCCATTCATCGCATGTGCAATTACTACGGCGCAGCCAACACACCCAATCCCAAAGCAAAATCTCATTCTCTTCCTGTTCACCGATGTCGCTGGCAGCGGTGGGTATGCAAATCTCAAAACGTCTGGGAATCAATCCACTGGTGGGCGGCTTTATTGGATTGGCAGCAGGTGGAATGTTTCTGCTCTACATCCAGCAACAGGACAATCTGGTCACTTTGCA
Source organism: Acinetobacter sp. ATCC 27244 (assembly GCF_000156555.1). NCBI lineage: Bacteria > Pseudomonadati > Pseudomonadota > Gammaproteobacteria > Moraxellales > Moraxellaceae > Acinetobacter > Acinetobacter sp. ATCC 27244. The sequence continues at coordinate 14,778 of NZ_GG665956.1, read as the reverse complement.
TTACCAGTGCGAGCAATGCCTGGAACACTTTGAAATTCAACAGCCAGAATAAGGCTAATCTACTTAAAAAGGAAAACATCATGGTACATCAACTAGAACAAATGGCTTATGTCGGTCAAACCCCTTGGCATGGCTTAGGCAATCAACTCACCCCAAACCAACCCATCGAAGTCTGGGCGCAACAGGCAGGCATGGATTGGCAGATTGAATCCTCGGATGTACGTTATATGGCACAAAATCCACGTGGACAAAACATCATTCTACCGTTTGAAGAACAACGGGTACTTTATCGATCTGATACCCATGCACCGTTATCGGTAGTGAGTCAGCGCTTTCAGGAAGTGCAACCCAAACAGATTTTAGAATTCTACCGAGACTTAAGCGAACAATCGGGTTTTGAGCTAGAAACTGCTGGGGTGTTGAAAGGGGGCAAGAAGTTCTGGGCCTTGGCTAGAACAGGACAAAGCGCTGCTTTAAAAGGTAGGGATGTCAGTAATGGCTATATTTTATTGGCAACCGCTTGTGATGGAACATTGGCAACAACAGCACAATTCACATCAATCCGTGTGGTATGTAATAACACCTTAGCGATTGCCCTAAAAGGACAACAAGGCAGTGCAGGTGTGGTCAAAGTTCCACACAGTACCAAGTTCGATGCCGAGAAAGTCAAACAACAACTGGGCATTTCTGTTCGGGCATGGGATGAACACATGTATGAAATGAAACAACTGAGTCAGCGCAAAGTCACGCAACAAGAAGCCGCAGCTTATTTCGATGCGGTATTTAACAACACGAATCTCAGCAGTGCTGAACAGGATGATCGCTTGATTCAGTATTACCGTAATGCTGCTATGCCTAATTCATTCCGATCAGACAATAAAACCGAACCGAATGGACGTGCCATGTCTAAAGTGATGACCATGTTTAACGGACATGGACGAGGGGCAGAACTCAGCTCAGCCAAAGATACGGCTTATGGATTACTGTGCTCAATTACAGAATTTGTGGATCACGAGCGTCGTGCTATGAGTACAGATCATCGACTGGATTCCGCATGGTTCGGGGCAGGGGCTTCGATTAAACAACGAGGACTAGAACAGGCACTGAGAATGGTGGTGTAACACTTAACCCTAAAGATTGAATTTCAGCTTCATTTAAGCTTAGTCAATTAGCCTAAGTAGCATCAAGATCACTGATCTAACTGAACACCCTTCGCCACATTCCTCAGATGTGGCTTTTTTTATGCCTGAAATTCAATTTTTACACCTCAACACTTCAATAAAAATAGGATAACCATGCAATGAACAGTAATAGCCAAATACAGTACAGTTTAAACAATCCGCCTTTACAAGCGTATTCCCCCAATCTCAACTCACCAACCACAACCCAAACCGTAGAGGTGGGAACTCGGAGTAAACGTACCCCAAAAAAGACCAAGCGCCTTGCTTCAGCCAAACGCTTTGCCAATACCAAACAGATGAGCTATCAACAATGGCAGGAACTCAGAAAACAGGGTATTGGCAGCAGTGATGCAGCGACGGCATGTGGACTGAATCCCTATATGTCGATGCTGGAACTATGGATGATTAAAACAGGACGCATGCAACAAAACATCGAAGATGAAAGTACGGGCTATGCACCTTTATACTGGGGCAAACAACTTGAACCTCTGATTGCTGAATACTACAGCATGCATACCAACCATAAAGTCCGTCGGGTGAATGCCATCTTGCAACATCCAGACGAAGACAAACACTTTATGTTGGCGAATTTGGACTATGCCATTGTCAGCAATGAAGAAGTGCAAATCTTGGAGTGTAAAAGCGTTGGAGAATATGGCGCTAAACTGTGGCGAGACGGCGTACCACTGTATGTATTGTGCCAAGTCCAGCATCAACTGGCAGTGACAGGAAAACAAGCCGCGCATATCTGTGCCTTGATCTGTGGGCATGAAACCCGAATCTATAAAGTCAGTCGTAACGACACCGTGATTCAGCACATCATCAATGCCGAACGTCACTTCTGGCAATGTGTTGAAACAGGCATTCCACCCAGTGTCGATGCCTCTGATTCCGCAGCCAAAGCTTTAAAACAACTTTATCCTGAACATATTCCACTGTCGGTTGAAGACCTGACCCAAAATGAACAAGCCAACTACTTATTTAAACAACTACTGCAAGAGCGACACAAAGTGGAACAACACCAGCAATACTTTGATGAACTAAAACATCAACTGCAAATGATGATGAAGGATGCAGAACGTGCAGTGTTTATGGATGGATCGGTAACATGGAAGAAGTCACAAGACTCAACCACATTAAACAGTAAAGCCTTACTCAAACAACACCCTGAATATTTACAGCAGTTCCCACAAACCAAAGTAGGAACACGAAGATTTCAGATTTATTCGAATGGTGGGTAAGCACCGCCATATCCACCATCTATTTCAACACAACGCACAACCCTTAATCCCAGTCCTTAAACAGACTGGGATTTTTTATGCAGCAAAATTTATTTATTCAGATTTCAACACGAATTCAACATCTATATTGAGGACATCACCATGATTAAAGGTTTAGCAATTACACCACCCATCTTAGGACGTATCAGCATCGGTAAGATTGTCGAAAAGAATGGCAAACGACTCCCTGAAAAGGATGACCAATTTACCATTACTAGCCAAATCCAAAATAAGGATGGATGGGTCAAACATCCACTCGATGAACAACTTAGAGCTAAAGCACCGAACCAAAACCAAAAACTCAGAACCATACCAGTCCGTATGATCTTCAATGATCCTGAACTGAACCTACGGGCAGAGTACAGCTTATTTGACCGCCAAACTGGACGATTAATCTGCTCAGGTAATGGTGAAACCTGTCAGCGACTGACTAATCAAGGGGTTGAGCATCATCCCTGTCCATCCCCTGATTTATGCTCACTTGCTCAAGGAGGACTCTGTAAGCCTTATGGCAGGCTATATATGAATTTAGATGAATCGGATGAGTTTGGCACATTTATCTTTAGAACCACTGGCTTTAATAGCATTCGCACCTTAGCAGCACGGCTACGTTATTACAGTGCTGCATCGGGTGGCTTACTTTCATGTCTACCATTGCAACTGACTTTACGAGGCAAAAGTACTACTCAGAGTTATCGTACTCCGATCTATTACGTAGATTTAACTTTACGTGAGGACATTCATTTACAAGAAGCGATTCAAACTGCTAAGGAGATTAATCAGAAGAGTAAGTTGTGTGGTTTTAATCAGGAAGCTTTAGATCATGTGGCACGGCAGGGCTATGGCAATGCCTGCTTTGAGGTCGGTGGGGAAGAGGGCTTGGAAATTGTGGAGGAATTTTACACGGAGGATTCCAAATCAGAGCATCAGCAAACGCATGATCTCACTCATGTTCAGGATATTCAGAAAGGGTTGCAGCAGTCGGTTCAGGCTTTGAATTAAAATGAATTTAATTAGAAAAGAGTATTTGTACTCTTTTTTTTTGCAAATTTGGGGTAGGAGGTTTGAAATTGATTCATGTGTAAATGTGAGGCTAAATTAGATTTACTTTAATAGAGCTTTTTAGTATTTTGTTGGCAAGTTAGATGTATGTTCTTTGATATGCATTCAAGTGGGACGACCAAGCTTATACTCGCATTTATCCTGTTTTTGTTTACAATAACAATTACGGGGATTCATGCGTGGGCGCCTGTCTTACTTGAAAATATTGAACATCAACATGAACTGAGTATTGTTGTGGAAGATGATGCATCTAGTCATTGGTCTTTGCTGCACTTAGATGATTCTTTTACAAGTACGACTGATCATGATGTAGAAACACATACTTGGAAGAATTTTGATGAGCCAATTTATCATCATTCGGTGAAGCCTATTTCTTCTGATAGCGATCTAAGCATAGATCCTGTCTTTATTCTTAGTTTTGCACTTCCACTCGTTTTATTCTTTTTTCATTTTTTTGAGAAGCCCGTTTATCGAGCTTTCTTAAAACGGCGACCCCCTCTCGTATTTAGTAACTCTTATACTTACTCCAAAGACTTAATCGTTCTGCGTAATTGATCTTTCTATACAAAAAATAATTTTTCATTTTTTTGTATAGGTAAAGTCATGTCTAAAAAATATCAGATATTTCTGACCTGTGGTTTTGTAGTAACGGCAGCAAACGCATTTGCAGAAACGAATTATGCTGAACTACAAAAGCAGGTTATCGCAAGTGATGCTGTACTCAATAGCCTACAGCAGTCCGAGCAAGCTTATGAAATCAACCAAAAGTTTGCTGGCAAATTAAATAATCCGACTTTCAATGTGGAGTTGGATAATCTTGGTAATTCCAAATTGAAGGATTTGGATGGTCCAACAGCCTTATTGGGGTTGTCACAAGAGATTCCTCTCAGTAATAAACTCTCCTTGAGAAAACAAGTTGCGCATTTTCAAGGTGATCGTAATCAGTTCGAAATAGCAAAGCGACAGGCTGAACTCAAAGCAGATTTAAGAATCTGTATGGCGAACTGGTATGTGGCAACTCAACGTGCTGAAGTTTATTCAACAGAAAGCAAGTTGAATGCAAGACAAGCCAACGTTCTTTCGGGAAGGCTCAAGTTTGGGCGAGTCATTCCTTCGGATGCTCAGCTCAGTGCAGCACTTTCATCTGAATCAAAACTACGTTATCAAAATGAAGTGAAAAAGGGGCAGTTTCAAAAAAATCTGTGCTCTAAGTTCACATCAAATCTACCAAGTAACGCCTTAGAAGTTCCTCTAAGTTTTAATTTCACAGACAAAATTAGTTTGGCTGAGCAAGAAGCGATACTGAATTCACAATTGAAAAAGACACAATTTGAACTCGCTCGTAAAGAGGCAATACCTGATATCACTTTGGGTGTTGGGGTCAAAAACTATCAAGAAACCAATGACAAAGTCTTCCAAGTTTCAACCTCAATACCACTCAATATCTTCAACCGAAATAAAGGCAATATTGCGATTGCCCAAGCGGAACAGATGAAAGCTGAAACGCAGTCTGTGCTTGTGAGTCGTAACTCTAAAATTGAATTGGAAAACAAATCTATTGAGGTTTCTAACTTAATTGATGTAATCCATCAATATGATCAAACCGTTTTGCCCGCAACCAATGAAAGTCTTCGCATTGCAGAGATGGGATACCAAGCAGGGAAAAACTCGTTACTTGAATTCAATAGCATTAAGCAAATTTGGTTAGACAAACATCTTGCTCGATTCGATTTGTGGTTGGCTTTGCAGACTGAAATTGCAGAAGTCGAGCGCAACTACATTACTCATTTAGACCAAGAATAAGGGCAAGAATATGAATAAACCAACCAATACTTTAATTGCTACGGGCATTATTGCCTTGCTTGTCGTGTTATGCGCTGTCGCATGGTACAAGACAGGTCAAAAAACTCAGTCTTCTTCAGCACATGGGGAAGCAATAGCAGAAAAAGTTGCAGTAGCAGGTGACGAGAAAGGACCTTATGGTGGACGTTTATATCGTGATGGGGATTTCTCAGCAGAAGTAAAAATCTTTGAGCAGGGCGTAGAACCACATCTCCGTGTTTATGGGTATTTCAAAGATAAACCGCTTAAACCTGAAGCATTAACGGCAAATGTTTACATCAAACGTTTGGATGCTGAGCAAAATATTCAATTTAAACCAGAGAGTGACTACTTGATCGGTAAAGAAATTGTCTATGAACCACATTCATTTTTAATGATTATCAACGTTGATTATCAAGGTAAAAAACATACGTGGAAATGGGACACCAAAGAAGGTCGTGTCACCATGTTGGACAGTAGTATCAAGAGCAGCGGTTTAGAGCTTTTAAAAGTTGAATCCATGATGTTTGAAAATGCTTTAGAGTTAAAAGGAGAATTGAAGTTCCCTGATAATTTTGAAAGTTTTATCACACCGAAAGCAAGTGGAACACTCATCAAAACATATCGCACGATTGGCGATAAAGTAAGTCAAGGTGATTTATTAGCTACAGTACAAAGCCAAGACTTGATCCGCTTAAATGCTGAGCGTTCTATTGCAGTGGATAATTTGCAATTTGCACGTAAAAAAATGGAGCAAGAGCGAACGCTATTTCAAAAACGAGTATCGCCTGAAATTGACTACATTAATGCAAAACGTGAATTTGATGATGCTCAGATTCGTGCCAATGAATTGAACAATTTAATCAGCTCTTATGGTGGTTCAGGCAACGGTACAATTGAAGTTCGGGCTGCGATGTCTGGCACAGTCTTACAAGTGCTAGCGGCTGTTGGATCAAACGTTACACCAGTTACACCATTATTTAAAATTGCCAATACATCTCAATTACTTGCAGTAGTCAACGTTCCTGCGGATAAGCTGAATACAATTAACCCGAATGCTAAGGTGACTGTAAAACCTCAAATTCAATCAGGCACAGAAGAAGCATTGGGGACGATCAAATACATCAGTGATGTCATTGATCCAAAAACACGTACTGCTCAAGTCTTTGTTGAAATTGCCAACCAATTTAAATGGCGTTCAGGTCAATTGATCACCGCACATATTTTTGAAAATCAAAGCTTGAAGCCGATGGTGGTTCGTGAAGATGCTTTACAGAACTTCCGTGATTGGGATGTGGTGTTCATTCGTGTAGGTAATGACTTTGAAGCACGTCCTTTAGAGTTGGGTGAAAAATATAATGGGTTTGTTGAAGTTAAGTCAGGCTTAAAAGCAGGTCAGGTTTATGCGGCAGGCAATTCTTATTTATTAAAAGCAGAGCTAGGTAAATCTGGCGCTACTCATGATCATTAAGGGGTAGCACCATGTTTGATCAAATTGTTAAGCTTTCGATTAAGAATCGTTGGCTTGTACTGATCGTCTTTCTATTCGTAGGTGCATTGGGTGTTTATAACTATTTTAAACTACCTATTGATGCTGTTCCTGATATCACCAATGTACAAGTCCAAATCAACAGTGAAGCACAAGGCTTGTCTCCTATGGAGATGGAGTCACAAGTCACTTACCCGATTGAAACAGCTTTGGCAGGTATCCCTAATCTTGAATATACACGTTCAGTGTCGAGATACGGTTTATCTCAGGTCACGGCGATATTCAAGGAGGGGACGGACATCTATTTTGCCCGTCAAATTGTCAATGAAAAATTGCAAGGCGTGACACCAACACTACCAAGCGGCATATCGACTTCAATGGGACCTGTTTCTACAGGGCTTGGCGAAATCTTCATGTATACCGTTGAAAATGCCAAGAATAGTCTAAACCCACTTTCACCCACTGAATTAAGAACTTTACAGGATTGGGTCATTAAACCTCAGCTTCGAAATGTAGAGGGTGTGAATGAAATCAATACCATTGGTGGTTATCTAAAACAATTTGTTGTTCAACCTGATTATGCTTATTTGCGTAGCATAGGGCTGGATCAGAAGGCGATTTTAGAGGCGATCTCTAAGAACAGCATGAACAAAGGTTCAGGGTACATTGAGAAAAATGGTGAGCAGTATTTAATCCGTTCTGATTCTCAAATTAACTCGATTGAGCAGATCCAGAATATTCCGATCACAACGAGCAATGGTTATATCCTCAGATTGAAAGATGTTGCAAAAATATCGATTGGTCATGAATTACGAACAGGTGCTGCGACCAAAGATGGGCAAGAAATTGTACTGGGTACAGCGTTCATGCTTATTGGGGAAAACTCTCGAAATGTTGCTCATGCTGTAGATCAAAAGCTACAACAGGTTCAAAAGTCGCTACCTGAAGGTGTTGAAGCAAAAGCAGTCTATAACCGAACAACTTTGGTTGATGCAACGATTCAAACAGTGAAGAAGAATTTATTTGAAGGTGCAATTCTAGTCATTGTTGTACTTTTTCTTTTTCTTGGACATTTCCGTGCAGCTCTGATTACTGCGATAGTGATTCCATTATCCATGTTGATGACAATCACAGGTATGGTGAACCAAAAGATCAGTGCCAATTTAATGAGTTTAGGTGCACTCGATTTCGGAATTATTGTTGATGGTGCTGTGGTTATTGTCGAGGCATCTCTCGCTAAATTAGCCATGAAGCAAAAAGAGTTAGGACGTATTCTGACTCAAAAAGAACGCTTTACGACTGTGTTTGAAGCAACAAAGGAATCTCGAAAAGCGATTCTTTATGGTCAATTGATCATTATTTTGGTTTATCTGCCTGTGATGACTTTGACTGGTGTTGAAGGCAAGATGTTTACACCAATGGCTGCAACGGTAGTTATGGCTTTAGTTGGTGCAATGATTCTGTCAATTACCTTTGTCCCTGCAATGGTGGCATTAGTTACTACAGGCGAAATTAAAGAAGAAGAGTCAAAGATTGTTTATTTTATTAAGAAGTTTTATAGCCCAATTTTAGATTGGTCTTTAAATCACAGATATTTACTGATCGCCTTTGTCTCAATATTTTTTATATTCAGTGCAGGTCTTTCAACTCGTTTAGGTTCAGAATTTATACCTTCTTTAGATGAGGGGGATGTGGCATTACATGCTTTGCGTATCCCAGGCACTTCATTAACTCAAGCCGTTGAAATGCAATACACGCTTGAAAAAGAAATTGTGAAAATTCCTGAAGTCCAGACCATGTTTGCCAAAGTCGGAACAGCAGAAATCGCCACTGATCCAGTTCCACCTAATGTAGCTGACAATTTTGTCATGTTGAAACCACGTAGTGAATGGCCAAATCCAAAGAAACCAAAAGCTGAAGTCGTTGCAGATATTGAACGAGTAGCTAAAGGTGTTTATGGAAATAATTACGAGTTCACCCAGCCGATTCAAATGCGCTTTAACGAACTTATTTCAGGTGTTCGTACCGATGTCGCTGTGAAAATATATGGCGATGATCTCGATCAGTTACTCGAATCAGCAAACGCTGCCGCTAAAATTTTAGAGGGGGTTAATGGTACTGCTGACTTGAAAGTTGAACAGATGACGGGTTTACCAATGGTATCTGTCGAGCTGAAAAAAGACATGATTGCCAATTATGGACTTGATGCTGAGGATGTACAGCAACAGGTTTCTAGCCTCATTACTGGTGAGACAGCAGGTAAGGTATTTGAAGGTGATCGAAAGTTCGATATTGTTGTTCGAATGGATCAAAACTCTGTCACAGATTTAGAAAAACTCTATCAAGTTCCTGTGAATCTGCCTGATGGTTCAAGTGTACTTTTATCAGAATTGATCGAGTTAAAAAATGTTCAAGGACCAAACCAAATTTCTCGTGAGAATGGTAAGCGTCGTATTGTCATCACAGCAAATGTCCGAGGTACAGATATTGGTAGTTACATTTCAGAAGCACAATCTAAGTTGAATGCTGATTTTAAATTACCAGATGGTTATTGGCTGACTTGGGGCGGTACGTTTGAACAAATGGAGTCTGCATCGAATCGACTCATGGTTGTTGTTCCAATCGCTTTAATTCTGATCTTTGCCATGATCTACATGGCTTTAGGTAATGTTAGAAACAGTGTCTTGGTATTCACAGGTGTACCATTTGCACTAACAGGTGGTGTGATTGCTTTAGCACTACGTGATATTCCATTCTCAATTTCTGCTGCCGTCGGCTTTATCGCCTTGTCAGGTGTGGCTGTGCTGAATGGCTTAGTTCTTGTTTCTGCCATTCAAAGGCTTCGAGTGCAAGGGGAAAGTGTCATTGATGCGGTGAGACATGGTGCAATGGAAAGACTCCGTCCCGTGTTGATTACAGCTTTGGTCGCTTCATTAGGTTTTATTCCGATGGCCTTAAACGTAGGCATTGGCTCTGAAGTTCAGCGCCCAATTGCAACTGTCGTTATTGGTGGGATTATTTCATCAACCTTACTGACTTTGATTATTTTGCCAACCTTATATGTGTGGTTTAACCAAGGTAGGTCAAGAAAATCAAACGATGCTGCTGAACAGGTGGTTTAGGGGCATCTTTAATGACAAATATATTGCGAGATAAACAAAGCAAATTTGTGATGATGTGGCTAGTCTGCATGATCAGTCTCGCTTTATGTTTGCACTTTAATGAGCATGTAACTGTAAATGAATTTCAGAGACACGTTTCAATTGATTCAATTCACTCTCACCATCATGAGATAAGTCAACAACATTCACATAGTCACCAAGATAATTACTATGAACATTTTGTTGGCTATGACGTACTTAAATCGACCGCTTTAGCACATCTCTTCAAGGGGATATCGATTCTAGATAGATCAAAAGAATATGTTTATCTGATGGTGAGTCGTATTTTTAAACCGCCAAAAAAGTTAATGGATTTTCAATTCATTTTAAATTTTGGAGTTTGATATACATGCAAATTATTGCTTCACACATTGTGAAATTAAGTGCTTACATAAAGCTACTACTTGCTTTATTGATTACATTGGTAAGTCCTACACTTTTTGCTCATGGAGTAGCAGAAGGTGATAAGGGCTATATTCAAGAAATTTATGGCATTCATGTGATTCCATTCATCTATTTGGGTGCGAAGCATATGGTCACTGGATATGACCATTTACTATTTCTTGTTGGCATTATCTTCTTCTTATACCGAATGAAAGATATCGGCTTGTACGTTAGCCTATTTGCACTTGGGCATTCGATTACGATGCTGGTGGGTGTTTATTACAATATCTCGATAAACACCTACATCATTGATGCAATCATTGGTTTTTCGATTGTTTATAAGGCTCTAGATAACTTGGGGGCTTATCAGCGTTGGTTTGGTTTTCAACCAAACACGAAAATCGCGACTTTAATTTTTGGTCTGATTCATGGTTTTGGACTCGCAGTAAAAATTCAGGAATATGAAGTTCCGAGTGATGGACTGTTGGCAAATTTAATCTCTTTCAATATTGGGGTTGAATTAGGTCAGTTTATGGCTCTGTGCATTATCTTGTTATTAATGACGTTTTGGAGAAAGACACCTTATTTCTTTAAAACAGCTTATCAAAGCAATGTCTTCCTCATGTTCCTCGGTTTTTTACTTGTTGGCTATCAACTCACTGGCTTCATTACTCAATAAGGATCTAAATTATGTATAACGCTGAAATTCCAAAAGATATCGAATTACCTTCATCAAAAAAGTTAATTAAATCAACAGCAATTGCTGCCGTAAGTGCCGTTGTTGTGCTAGTTACCTGTGTCATGCCTGCGGAGTATGCCATTGATCTGACAGGTATGGGTAAAGTGCTTGGCCTAACGAAAATGGGTGAAATCAAACAATCACTCGCTCAAGAATCAGAAAATGGTATCAATGCTGAACAGACAGTGAATAGTGTTGAACAAATATCAGTAAAAACTTCGACTCAAACGGCAACTGATAATACTCAAATGGTTATGCCTGCTATTAATAAAGAAAGTATTAGTATTGAGCTTAAACCAGATCAAGCAACGGAAGTGAAACTGACGATGCCGCAAAGTGCAAGTGTCAACTTTGATTGGAAAGCTGTGGGAGGTGGTCTTAACTATGATACTCATGGTGATCCAGTGAATGCTCCTAAAGGGTTCTATCATGGCTATGGAAAAGGAAAGAATGAGACAACTCAGCAGGGTGTCTTAAAGGCAGCTTTTGATGGCAAACATGGTTGGTTCTGGCGTAACCGTACGGAAAATCCCGTAACTGTAACTCTACTTGTAGAAGGGCAGTTTAGTGAAATGAAGAAAGTCTTTTAAGTTTTGATCAATCTCCTTGGAATATTATTCCAAGGAGATTCAATTGCTAAAGAAGTCAGGTTCTAAAAGGAATCCATAAGATGCTAGAAGTACTAAAAAACACAACATATCGGCATTTGTTTTTAGCCCAAGTAATAGCACTAATCGGAACGGGGTTAATCACAATTGCCCTAGCTTTACAGGCATACGATATTGCAAAGGGGGAAGCAGCCCAAGTTCTCGGTATTGCATTGGCAATTAAGATGATTGCTTATATTGGAGTGGCACCTATAGCATCGGCATTCGCAGAGCGATTACCAAGAAAACAAGTATTGGTTGGACTAGATGTTATTCGAGCATTAACAGCATTGTGTCTACCGTTTGTGACGCAAATTTGGCAAATTTATATTCTTATTTTTATTTTGCAATCTGCTTCTGCTGCATTTACGCCAACATTTCAAGCAATGATTCCAGATGTTCTTCCTGAAGAAAAAGACTATACGAATGCTTTGTCATTGTCTCGCTTAGCCTATGATTTGGAAAATATTATCAGTCCAATGCTGGCAGGTTTCTTACTTACTGTGATGAGCTACCATAATCTGTTTTTAGGAACAGTATTAGGTTTTATCGGTTCTGCTTTGTTTGTGGTAAGTGCAAAATTACCAGTTGCCAAAGTGCCTGAGTTTAGAGGTGTTTATAGTCGTATAAAGCAGGGAGCTAAAATTTATTTTAATACACCAAGACTTAAAGCATTGCTTGCTCTCAATCTAGCCATTGCTTCGGCGAGTGCGGTTGTGATTGTAAATACTGTT
>NZ_GG665956.1:0-1705 GCF_000156555.1 Acinetobacter sp. ATCC 27244 | reverse complement strand
TCTGCCGCTATAAAAATCGAGTTAATTTAGTACAGATTAATTTTTAACGTTGGGCTACTTTAAAGACTGTAGAGTTGAGGCGAAATGCGAAAGTCAGTGTAAGAAAAGAAGGGATGAAGAAATGAAAAGATTACAGGAGCTTGGTGAGAGATATCAAAAAGAAAACCCTGTTTATTTAAATGTACCTCCGAGTTCTCAATGGTTTCCGTCAAGTTTTTAATTTTTGGAGTCTGTAAATGAAATTTTCTTATTCTATTTTTTTAACCTTATTGCTGGTAAGTGGTTGTAGTAATGGTATATCGACAAACAAGATTCCTGATTCAGAGAAAATTGAATCAAGTGAAAAAAACTCTTATCAAAAATCAAAAAAATATTCTGAAGCTGGTGATAATGAAAATTATTTAAAATCTTTAGAAGCATCTGCTGAAAGTGGGGATGTAATCGCCCAAAATGAATTGGCTGGATTGTATGCATTTGGTGAGGGTGTACCAAAAAGTGGAGAAAAATTCATTTATTGGTCAGAGTTAGCTGCATCTAAGGGATATTCACTTGCTCAACTTAATTTAGGCACAGCCTATTTTTTTGGAACTAATGGAGTAACTCAAGACTTGGTAAAAGCGGAAAAGTGGCTAACACTTGTTGCAAGTAATAATGAAGAAATTGCTAAAAATTATTTACAGCAAATAAAGAATAATCAAATACCAGATGATATAAAACTACTTATGGAGAATGATAAGTAGTTTGGCTTATTTACTCAAGCTGATCTTGCCCCTATGAAGCGTATTCTATATAGCTTGGGGCTTTCTAATCTATTGATGAGTGTTAATGGTCTAACCTAATGAAAGGTCCCATAAGATTAGTTAAATTTAAAGTACGTGTTTAGTTATCAAAAAAGTTTTTTGTGAGATAATAGTCATTCAAAATGAAATTCTAAGCGTTTGTATAAAAATGTTAAAAAACAAATTGTTGCTGGGTTCAACTAGCATTGTTATATGTAGCTTAATTGCTTGTACAAATTTGAATAAACAGGACAAGTTCCCTACGCTCGAGGAAGAGTGTAAATTAGCAGGAAGTAGTAGTAAGCAGTGTGAAATTTTTAATTTAAAAGATCTATCCTTAGATGAAAAAGAGAATCTAATGGGATGGGTCTATCTAAATGGGTTAGATAATATCAAACCTAATTATGATAAAGCTTACTATTGGTTTGAAAAGGCTGCAAAAGCTAATAACCATGAAGCTATAAACTCATTAGGTATGATTTACTTTGCTGGGTTAGGAAAAGATAAGGATTTTCAAAAGGCTGAAGAATATTTTTTAGAAGCAAATAAGTATGGTAGCAAAGATGCTAAATTGAACTTGGCAGAACTATATAGAGTTAAGGATTTTGGTCGATCACCTGATTTTGAAAAAGCAGAGCGTTGGTATTTATTAGGGGTCCAAGATAATCCTTCACGGGCATATGAAGGTTTATCAAAAATGTACTTGGATCAAGAAAACTATGAGAAAGCATTTAGTTTCTCTGAAAAAGCTGCTGAACTAGGTAATCCTGAAGCACAATATAATTTAGGGGTTTTCTTTGAGCAGGGTGTGTACGTAAAAAAAGATAAAAAGCAAGCTAAATATTGGTATGAAAAAGCAGCGAAACAGGGACATTTGAACGCAATTAATAATTTAAATATTCTTAGAAATAAATAAATGGCGAGGC
>NZ_GG665957.1:70252-71113 GCF_000156555.1 Acinetobacter sp. ATCC 27244 | reverse complement strand
AAGTACCCACTCATCTCATATAGCTAACAAAGCTGAATTTAATCAAATTAGATATTTTTTATCAAAGGAAAAAAATACTTGTGTAAAGGACTTGGGAGAGGTATTTAAAGGTTGTGAATCAAAAGAAGATAAAGAGTTTCTGCAAAAGTATCTCACTCTTACAAAATGTGATCTATATTTTGCTGATATAGCCATTCTTATAGAAGGAGCAACTGAGCGAATATTACTACCTGAAATAATTAAAAAGGTGGATATAGACCACAAAACTGATTTAGCACAAAAGTACTTATCAATTGTTGAAGTTGGTGGAGCATATGCTCATCATTTCTATAAATTTCTTGATTTTCTTGAATTAAAAACGTTAATCATTACAGATTTAGATGCATGTAATAAAGTATCTAAATCTGATAAGAATGGAAAAGATAGGATTTCATATAAATCATGTATGGTCTCAGATGGGACTCATAGTACAAATTCAGGTTTAAATAAATGGTTTAAAATCTACGCTCAGCATGAGAATACTGAAGCTACTGAAGCTACTGAAGCTACTGAAGCTACTGAAGCTACTGAAGCTACTGAAGCTACTGAAGCTACTGAAGCATTAAATATCATTCAATTTGTTGATGTTAGTAATATTGAAGATGAAGATGAAGATGAAGATGAAGATGAAGATGAAGATGAAGATGAAGATGGATATATTTTATTAGAAAAACTTATTCAAGTGAGTGATATTGTCAAAAAAAATGGAGTTAAATGTATAACTTATCAAGTGCCTGAAGATGGTAGCAAGATATGTGGAAGAAGCTTTGAAGAAGCATTTATACTGGCAAATTTAAATAAGTTCAATCTTCATGGTGTTGC
>NZ_GG665957.1:55531-69230 GCF_000156555.1 Acinetobacter sp. ATCC 27244 | reverse complement strand
CACACCTTCTAGAAAAATCAGTATTTAAAAAAGCTAAAGCTATTGGGAAAAAAAGTAAATCTAATTTTGCAATTAAATTTGCAATCGATGAAACAGAATGGTTAGTGCCGAAATATATTGTAGATGGGCTAATTTGGTTGTCTAAGGGTGAAAACTCCTTAGCATTAGATAAACTAGATAATAATTTAGTTCAGAAGGTGATTTAAAGATGAATGCTGAGCTAAATCCTGCTGAACAAGCGTCACTGATTTCATTAAGTCAAATTCAGCAATGTATTGATAACAGGCATTGTTTTAGATTAGAAGCGGGTGCTGGGGCTGGGAAAACCTATTCTTTAATTGAGTCTTTAAAATATATCATCAAAAATAAATCTGCTGAATTCGCTGACAAGAGAGTTGCTTGTATAACCTATACTAATGTCGCGAAGGATGAAATTCTAAACCGCACAGATAATCATCCTCTAATTTATGCGGATACTATTCATGCATTCTGTTGGGAGCTAATTCAACCTTTTCAAGTAAATCTAAGAAATATTCTTGCTGATCTTGATGATAAGTGGAGATCAAAAGTTCAAATTACATCTATAACTAATCAGATAGTTAAATATGACTTAGGGATTATGAGGTTAACAGAGACTGAGGCCTATTTACATCATGATGATGTAATTAAATGCATGTCTAAATTACTCCAACTTGGTAAATTTCAAAAACATCTAAAAAATAAATTTCCAATTATTTTTATTGATGAATATCAAGATACAAATCAAGATTTGGCAACTAGTATTGTTAACTATTTAATTGAGAACGATTCGGGTGTCTTAGTCGGCTTTTTTGGAGATCATTGGCAAAAAATTTATGGTAAAGATGCATGCGGCTTGGTAAATAGCCCAAGTGGCAAGATTGTTGGCATTGATAAAAATGCAAATTTTAGATCTGACAAAAATATTGTTGCTTGTTTAAATAGAATACGTAGTGAATTACCTCAAAATGAGTATAACCCATGTTCACAAGGTACTATTAAAGTATTTCATTCTAATAGCTGGGATGGAAAAAGACTGACTGCAAATCATTGGCAGGGAGAT
Organism: Acinetobacter sp. ATCC 27244; assembly: GCF_000156555.1. Lineage (NCBI taxonomy): Bacteria > Pseudomonadati > Pseudomonadota > Gammaproteobacteria > Moraxellales > Moraxellaceae > Acinetobacter > Acinetobacter sp. ATCC 27244. The sequence continues at coordinate 68,149 of NZ_GG665957.1, read as the reverse complement.
TTACCAAAAGAAGAAACTAAAGCATATATAGATCAAGTAAAAAATAAAATGTTAGCAGATGGTTGGGATTTAAGTAATCCTGTAAAAACGAAAATTTTATTTTTAACGAATAATTTAATTGCAACTGAACAAGGTTTTAAAAATTTAGCTGATTGTTTTAAATATTCAGATGACTATCTAAAAAAAAATGATCCTTACATAAAGTTTTTTTTAGATATTTTAGAACCAAGTATTTTGGCATTTAATGACAAAAACTTTGGGAAAGTCTTTCAAATTTTAGGGCAAAAGAACCCTAATTTAAAATGCCAAAGTGATAAAGGAAAATGGGCTAAACATTTTGAAGAGCTATCAAATATTAGAAGAGCATCAAGTGTTCAAAACTGTTTAAATAAAATCAAAGAAGCAGATATTCTATCTATACCTTTTTCAGTTCAAAAAAATGAAATAAAGTTTACAGAGATACTGACTAAAACTCAAAAAGAGAAAACAAATAAAGATATAGAATTTCAATCAAAATACACAAAATTTAAAGCAATAAGCTATGATGAAGTCATACAATTGGGAGAGTATATAGAAGAAAAGACACCATTCTCAACAAAACACGGTGTTAAAGGTGCACAGTTTGATAATGTGTTGGTAATTTTTGGTCGAGGTTGGAATCAGTATGATTGGGAAAAACTACTGCTATGGATGAAAAATGGTGTGCCTAATGGAGAAGAAGAAAAATTTGAAAAATATCGTAATCTTTTCTACGTTTGTTGTTCTAGGGCAAAACACAATTTAACTTTAGTCTTTACACAGTTATTGTCTGAAGATTCAATAAATAAGTTAAAAGAAATTTTTGGTTCTGAAAATATATTAGGTGATCCTTTTAATTAGGAATCATTATTTATAATGCTTAGTGTCCATTTGTATAGGAAAATGCATTTTGGCTTATATTTTGTAATTGAGTTTTTATAATTTATATATTTTTTACTAGTAAAATTGATATGAAAGTATTCTTTAAAGAATAAAAAAGATCCCAAGTAGGGATCTTTTTTATATATTTTATATATATTACTTAACTAGTAATAACCGAAGGTGGTTTTAAATTAGTCAAAACTAATTATTGTTTTGCATAGATGCTGATTTCAACACGACGGTTTTGTTCACGACCCGCAGCAGTACTGTTGTCTGCGATTGGGTTTGATGAACCATAACCTTGTGCATCAATACGATTTGAAGCAATACCTTTACCAGCTAAGTAGTTCTTAACTGATTGAGCACGTGCTTGTGACAAAGGAATGTTAATTGAGTCATTACCTGTATTGTCTGTATAACCAGTCACCAAAATCGCGCTTTGGTTATCTTCACCTAAAACTTGAGCGACTTTGTTTAAAGTTGCATAGAAGTTAGGCTTGATGTTTGATTTATTTGTATCAAATGTAATGCTACCAGGCATAATCAATTGAACAGAACCATCTGGATTACGACCAACATCTACACCAGTACCCTGCATTTGTTGACGAAGTTTTTTCTCTTTATTGTCAAGATATAAACCGCCAGCACCACCAAGCACCGCACCAATTGCCGCAGCACGGTTATTTTGCTTACTTGTGTTTGCATTTCCTTTAGAAACGCCATAACCTGCAGCAGCACCAATCAATGCGCCTAAAGCAGCTTTATCATATTCTACGCCGCCAATATTATTACCTGTAGTTTGGCAACCAGAAAGAACCAATCCAGCCCCTACGAGTGTTGAAATCATTAATGCACGCATTGCGTAGCTCCTGTCTATGTATTTTGTTGTCTCGGTGAATAATGAATGAAAAAATAACAGCGCACCATTGATATTTTGTTAATAATAAACGGTTTATTTATATTTTTGTAATACTTTGATGCATTTTACTTGCATAAAGCACCACATTTTCTCCATTGTTATTCTCTTGTGCTTATTTATAAATGCTATCAAATCGCTTCGATGTAATTGTATAACTTATGATGTATTCATATTGCAGTCTTATACCCCTGATGGATACTTGCCTAACCCAACTAAACCAAAGAAAGATATAAAAATTGTCACTTCGTCAAATATACGGTTGTATTTCAATTTCTGTTGTTTATAGTTGGAACATCTTCTTTTCAAAAACAGCTGCACTCAAGGTTCGATTTATGTCTACCGCAAATAACAAAGCATCCTTATTGCAAAAAATCGGTAAGGGATTAACTGTTAGTTCTGTCATCACCGGAAGTACGTTTTTGCATGGCCCACCCGTGCTTGCTCTAGGTTTGACTAAATTATTTAAAAAATCAGCAAAAGTAGATGAAACCAATATCCAACTTGCCAATAGCTGGATTGGTATAAACAATCAACTCATTGAGCGTGTACTACCTAACCTAAAGTGGGACATCAGCATCGATGAAAAGCTTGATCTTAACCTACAAGGTCGTTATTTGATGATGTGTAATCATCAAAGTTGGGTAGATACCACTGTAAATCAGTATTTTGGTTTAAATCGTATGCCACTTACACGTTTTTTTACCAAGTGGGAGCTGATTTTTATTCCTTTCGTCGGTCAGGCCTTTAAAATTCTAGGCTTCCCGATGATGAAACGTCACACCAAAGAACAAATCGCAAAAAATCCTGAACTTAAATCAAGAGATATGCTTGAGGCGCGTAAGTCGTGTGAACAACTGTTAAGTCAACCATTTACTTTGCTCAACTATTTAGAAGGTACACGTTTTACACCTGAAAAACATGCTCAACAGCAGTCACCTTATAAAAATCTTCTGAAACCTAAAGCAGGTGGTTTAGCGTTAGCGTTAAATATTTTAGGTGATAAAATTGATGCCTTTGTTGATATGACCATTGTTTATCCTGATGGCGCACCAGAATATAGTGATTTTTGGTTAGGTGGTGTTTCCCAAATTGCGGTAGATATCCGAAAAATTGAGATCCCAGACTGGGTACTTGGTGGGGATTATGAAGATGATCCTCAATACCGTGAACGCTTCCAAAAATGGGTTGATCAAATCTGGACTGAAAAAGATCAACTGATTAGTGAAATAAAAGCAAAATACGCCACAGCTCCACAGGTAGAGTAACAAGATGGTTCAGCAGAATACGAAACCCAAGTCTAAATACCACCGTGTCGATCAAAATAGTTGGGCTTTTCGTCTTTTTTTGATCTATGACATCTTTATGGTGTTTATTATTGTGTTCAACTTATTCTGCTTAGGTATGAACCTGTTTCTGATGAGTTCATTGGGAGAGTGGTTATTTCAACAAATCCACCTTCCCAATGTTCTTGAATTCTACCGAAGCTATCTGCACCCTTGGGTAATTACCACCGAAGCATGGTTTATTATTTTCCTCATCGCTGAATTAGTGGTTCGCTGGATTGTTGCTATTATCTATAAACATCATGCACGCTGGTGGTGGTTTCCATTCATACATTTTTATGAAATTTTGGCGATTATTCCATTTCTACGTTTTTTACGATTATTTCGTGCAGGAATTATTGCCTATCGTTTATATGAAATGGGTTATCAGGTCATTCCAGAAAAAATACAACGTACACTTTTATTTTACTATCGTGTCGTCATGGAGGAGCTATCTGATCGAGTGGTACTGACCGTTCTTGATGGTGTAAAACATGAGTTAAAAACCAATAACAGTCATCAAAACACCATTCACAACCTCGTCGATCATCACCGACAGCTCTTTGTCACCACCCTTTCTTCTTTACTACAAGAGTCACTTGCAACTGCACTACAACAGCAGCAACCCGTGATTACAAAGAAAGTAGGCGAAATTGTGAATCAAGCCATTGAAGATACGCCAGAGTTGACACAGTTGTTGAGACTAATCCCAATCGTTGGTGGACGTATAGAGCAACAAATCCAAAGTATTGGACAGCGTTTGGGCGAAAACATCAGTGCTGGCTTAATTGAACCTTTCACTGCGGGTTCACCACAACAACCCAATGAAAATTTCCAACTGATTGCTAAAAAGGTCAGTGAGATCAATATTGATAACCAACATTTAGAAGAGCTAGTCAAATCAGTGGTTTTTGAAAGTATTGATGCAATACAAAAACAAGTTCAAGTAAAACAATGGCAGGAAATGCTCTCTGAAAATGATCAATTGCACAAAAAAGCGGAATGATTACAAGAAAATTTACTAATCACGCTAGAGAATTGATGTAATTTGTTCTAGCATTTGCTTTTATTTATAACACACTAGAGTGCTTAAAAGCCCTGAAGGATACATTATGGCTGATATACGGATTACGGGCAGAATGGTGAATTTTAGTCGATTGGTATTCGACACAAATGACCACAATGCGATCCGACAGCAATTAACAAGCACATTAAATGAAGGTTCCTATTTAGGAACTTTGGTCATTATAGACAGCACCGTTGAGCAAGAGCTGATTGCACTCATTCAACTCCTGATTGATCTTGGCTTACAACCTATGGCGGTCATTGACGGAGTTTTAGGTGATGAAGCACGCGCCATTCAATTCCCTGTTTTACCTGCTGACCAGCCTTTACAGCGTATCAAAGCATCGAAAGAGCAAGTCATTGCTCATCAAGCCAAAGATGTTCCAGATAACGCTGCAATACAAACACCACAAAAAAATACAGCTAGCGCGCAAATCACCTCTTATCATGATGAGATTTTGCGTACTGGACAATGTTTAGTACAAGATCAAGGCGATATTATATTAAATGCAGGCATGAACAGTGGTTCAGAAGTGATTGCGTCTGGAAATATTCACATCTATGGTAATGCTCGTGGTAGAGTCATTGCTGGTGCAGGTGGACATACGTCAGCACGCATTTTTTGCAATTCGCTTGAAGCAGAATTGGTTTCTATTGCAGGGACCTATTGTGTGGCAGATGATATTCCTAAAGATATGATTCGAAAGCCAGTACATATTTATTTAAATAACAAGCAAGAGCTTGAATTCGAAGCCTTGCAGTTTTAATTTATAAACACCAAAAAAGCCCTTTCAGGGGTGTATGACCATAAATAGGAGTGGATTCGGTGGCCAAAATTGTTGTCGTAACGTCAGGCAAAGGTGGTGTAGGTAAAACTACAACAAGCGCATCTTTTGCAACAGGTTTAGCCCTACGTGGTCATAAAACTGTTGTGATTGATTTTGATGTAGGTCTACGTAATCTTGATTTGATCATGGGCTGCGAACGCCGTGTAGTTTATGATTTTGTAAATGTCATCAATAATGAAGCTCGCTTGCAACAAGCACTCATCCGTGACAAAGAAATTGAAAACTTATACATTCTGCCAGCTTCACAAACACGTGATAAAGATGCTTTAAGTGATGAAGGTGTCGCACGTGTCATTGATGAACTATCGCAAGAGTTTGATTACATCATCTGTGACTCACCTGCTGGTATTGAGCGTGGTGCAATTTTAGCCATGTATCATGCAGATGAGGCGATCATCGTAACCAACCCTGAGATTTCATCGGTTCGTGACTCAGATCGTATTATTGGTATGCTAGATAGCAAAACCAAAAAAGTTGAACAAAATGAAGGGCGAATCCGTAAGCATTTATGTATTACACGCTTTAACCCTGAACGTGCCGATCGACAAGAAATGTTGACAATTGATGACATTTCCAAAGATATCCTACGTGTACCAACATTAGGTGTCATTCCAGAATGCCCAAGCGTACTTCAAGCATCAAATGAAGGTAAACCTGTTATTCTTTATTCAGAAGAAAAAGCGGGTCAAGCGTATGATGATTTAGTCGCGCGTTTCCTCGGTGAAGAACGTCCTTATCGACACATTGAAGTACAGCCAAAAGGTTGGTTAGCTAGACTATTTGGAGCGTAATGATGGCAGGATTCTGGAGTAAATTATTTAGTAGTGATGAAAAACCATCAAGTGCACAAACTGCTAAAGACCGTTTAAAGGTGATCGTTGCATCTGAACAAGGTTTAGGTCGTCGTTTAAGCCAAGACAAAATCGACCAAATGAAAAAAGAAATCATGCAAGTGGTAAGTCGCTATGTGCGTGGTGTAGATGAGCAGCATATTCAAATGCAAGTCCGCTCAGAAGCAAACATCGAAATGTTAGAAATGAATATCAATTTACCTGAAGATCGATAGAAGTTTTTTCATTAGCGATTTTTTGTAAATAAAGGCAAAATACCTTGCAGCTGAGCAAAGCGTTGCTTTGCAAATCCAGCCTCGTATTTTGCCTTTATTATTTTAAAACTGAGGAGATTGATATGGCATTATCACAGCCAGCAACTTTCAATGAAGAATGGTCAGATGAGCGTGTTTTTGCCTACCTTAACCAACTTCCTCCAACGGGTGTAAATGCTGACTTTCATGTGCTTTATCATGCATTCAAACATATGCGTCCAAATGATTATGAGCGTTTGATTGTCAAGTTTTTAGCTGATGGTCGTGATTTGAACGCCACCAATCCTGAAGGACAACGCATTCATGATGTGATTGCACAATTTCCTCGCCAAAAAGATGGTTTCCTAGAAGTTTTAGCGAAATTTGCTTAAAAAAAATAGCCTGCATCATGCAGGCATTTTTTATTGGAACTATCGACTTCCAATCAAGTAGACACCCAACAGCGTGAAAATTCCACCTGAAACACCATCAATCCATTTGGCAAAGTTTTGATAAGCAGTGCGAAATGCAGGTAATGAGAAAACAAAAGCAACCAGCGTAAACCACAATGCTGTCTCAACTGAAACAATGATAAAAAGCAGAGAATGATGTTGATCAAATAAGGGATTGGTTAAAAATAAAGAAAATACACTACCGAAATAAATAATGGCTTTCGGATTTGAAAGATTAGTCAACAAACCTTTCATAAAAAACAAATATGGGGATTGTGGTAGGGTAATTGGATTTATTGTTTGATTATTTTTAGAAAAAGCAGAACGTAGCATCTGATAACCAAGCCAGCACAGATATAAACCACCTGCGATTAAAAGACCTTGTTTCAGCCAAGCCATTTTTTCAAAGATGATATTGAGCCCCATCAAAGCAAGAAGCGACCAGAGCATTGCGCCGATACAAATACCCAATACCACCAGCACCGCCTCTTTTCGAGAACGGCTAATTGCAGTTTGCGAAACCAAAAAGAAATCTGGCCCTGGCGTAATTAATGCACAAAAATGAATAAAAATTAGTGTACTCAATGCAACTAACACGGCTCACCTCAAAGTTGAGATTTTAAAGGCCAAGCTTAAATAAAAAATGTGATTTTTACCATATAAAAATAAACAAATATAAAAAAGAAAGCCTCAAAACTGAGGCTTTCATAGTGGATTATTATCATTAAAATAAAATCACACTAAAATATCTCGCTTTCCATTTGCACCCATCGCGCTAACAATCCCATTCTCTTCCATTTGGTCGATAATACGCGCTGCACGGTTATATCCTAAGCTAAATTTACGTTGTAACGATGAAGTCGAAGCTTTACGCGTTTCGAGGACAAACGAAACACACTGATCATACAATGCATCTCGATTTGGATCTCCATCACCATCTTCAAAACCACGAGAACTTGGTTCTTCATCAAATGGTGTTAAGATTTCATCGACATAGTCTGGCTCGCCACGCTCACGCCATGCATCACAAATACGGTTCACTTCATCATCACTGATAAATGCCCCGTGAACACGTTCAGGTTCAATTTTACCAGGGCCCAAGAACAACATATCACCATGCCCAAGCAGGTCTTCTGCCCCACCTGCATCCAAAATCGTACGTGAGTCAATTTTACTGTTCACACGCAAGGCAACACGTGTAGGAATATTCGCCTTAATCAAACCCGTAATCACGTCTACAGATGGTCGCTGAGTCGCAAGCAGTAAATGAATACCAGCTGCACGAGATTTTTGTGCAAGACGGGTAATCATTTCTTCAGCCTTTTTACCAACCTGCATAATCATATCTGCAAATTCATCGGCAACGATCACAATGGATGGTAATGGAGTTAAACGTGGGGCACGTTCTTGAGTTGCAGAATCACTCGGCTTCCAAGTCGGATCAATCAAATCCTCACCATTGGCAATCGCTTCTTCAACCTTACGGTTATAGTCACTCAATTTACGAATTTTCAAGAATGACATCAATTTATAGCGACGTTCCATTTCATTAACACACCAGTTCAATGCACTGACAGCATCTTTCATATCAGTTACAACAGGTGTTAATAAGTGTGGAATGTCGTTGTAGTTGGCTAATTCAAGCTGTTTTGGGTCGATAAGAATCAAGCGTAGTTGGTCTGGTGTATATTTCAATAACATCGATAAAATCATCGAGTTAACCGCAACAGATTTACCTGAACCTGTGGTTCCCGCAACCAACATATGTGGTGCTTTACCCAAATCTGCAATAACAGGATTACCTGAGATGTCTTTACCCATTGCCATAGAAAGAATGCTATTCGGATCGGTAAAAGCAGGAATCGTCAATAATTCAATCAAACGCACCATTTCACGCGTGCTGTTTGGAACCTCAATGCCAATATAAGGTTTGCCTGGAATGACTTCTACAACCCGTACCGATGCCATCGACATTGAACGCGCCAAATCACGAGAAATATTAGTAACCTTAGATGCTTTAACACCAGGCGCTAAATCAAGTTCAAAACGTGTTACGACTGGACCAGGTTGAGCTTCAACCACCTGAGCCTTAACATTAAATTCTTGTAATTTAATTTCTAGCAGCTCAGACAAACGAGCCAATTGCTCGGCAGTAAAGTTTACTTTTTTATTTGGATCAACCTCATCCAGCAATTCTAAACCTGGTAATGTTGGAAGATCACGTCTTTTTTGTGCCACTTGCATCGCACGCGACATAGGACGCCCAAAAGCATCTGTTAATGGCGCATCGAGATCAAAGTCATCATCCATATCGACATCTAAATCAGACTCAGTTTTACCCGCAGTTTCCTGCCAAGCTTCAATAAAGGCTTCTTTAGATAACGCCTCTTTCGGCTTATTTACATCGATCGGTGCTTTTACAAATGCAGATGATTGTGCGTAACTTGTTGCTTGAGAAACTGATTTTTCACCATCTTCATCGACAAGAAGATCATTAAAATCATCGAAATCCTCTCCTGCTTCAACATGCTTATCATCTTGAATTGTGTTTTGCACAGGAGCGCTATGAGGCATTGCTACTGTTGCTTTTTCAGACTCAGTAATTAGTGCATTGATTTCATGATCAAACTCAACTTCATCAATATGAGAGCTTGTATTATTTGAAGAGGTTTCTTGTTGTGTAAATGGCGTATGCGCATCTGTTGCTGTCTTACTATTCGGCACAGCAGCAAGTAACTCATCAAAAATTTGATCATCGTTCCAATCTAATCCCTGATGATGACTTTGCTGAATGACTGGTCTTGTTTGTGGTTGTGCAGAAAGTTCAGCAGCAGGATTCATATCATCTTCAGCAGCCCTGAGAAGCGCATCAATTTCTTGTTTATGATTCGCATCATCACTTTGTAATGCACGCCAAACTTCACCTGTCTGAATCAAGCGCTGACTCTCTGTTTCCAATTGATGTGCACGTTGCAGGGTTTGTTCAAAATCTTCATTTTGTGGCTCTTGTTGGGGTTGAACACGCTGCTGCCCTAATTCTTTTGCAGCAACATCTGCAAATAATCTTTCAGCAAGCTGTTGATGACGATCATCTGTTTTTATTGACTGATCAACAATCATGTCTGCATCATTATTGTTGATAGTTTGATCAGCTTCTAACGCTGCTGAATCTATAGCATTATTGGTGAGCGTACTTGTCTCAGTCTTACCAACTGTAGCCAATTGCTCCGTTCGGTCATACGCAGATTCATTTTGAGGAACATTTCGGTAAAACAAATCCTGCAAATACACAGGCGTTTTTTTCAATACACTCCATGTTTTGTCCCATTGGATCCCAAACGCTAAGGTCAACAATATGACACTAAAAACCAATAAGAATAAGGTTGCCCCGTAGATAGTCAAAGTTTGCGATAAACTCTGCCCCAACTCATAACCAATAATCCCTCCAGCAGCATTATCTAAAGTGTCAGCAGGTGTATTCCAATATAAATACAAAAGGCTAGAGATGGACAGAATTAGGAAAAACTGTGCTGCGTAACGAAATGGGCGGTTCAAAAAACTTCTCGGCCACCAAACTTGAATCGCTTCTATGAATAGAAACAATGGAAGTAACAAACTCGCCCAGCCTAAGAAACCAAAGAGTAAATCTGCGATCAAAGCACCCGCCACACCACTTGCATTTGAAACATGTTGAGTGTCACTGGATATATGCATCCAGCCTGGATCAAATGGTGTATAGGTTACTGTGGCAAGAAATAAATAAATGCCAAAAGAAATCAAAAATAATGTCATTAAAAAGCGTTGTGCATAAACACTTGACACCGCAGTCATATACAGTCCTGTAACCCAATTCGTTATTTGTTGGTATATTACTTAAGGCCATAACAGCCCTAATCAATAAGTCTAATATTATGCACTCGTTCTTACAAAAAAGATGCACGATTGTTTACTGTTGTTGTTAACATCGGGAGCTATTCACATTTCCGACACGTATTTTTGCAATAATCTGCTCGTCAGAAATGATATAGCCCAATTCGATCAAGTTAATCAATATTATCCTAATCGATTTAACCCACTCGTCTTTGGTTTCACGTATAATTTTAGCAGTTTCAATATAAAAAGGATGTTCTTTAATGAGCGCTCGTCACTCACGGTTAATTATTTTGGGTTCTGGTCCTGCTGGTTATAGTGCAGCTGTATATGCAGCACGCGCTAACCTCAAACCAACTCTGATTGCTGGTTTACAGCTTGGTGGTCAACTTACAACGACCACTGAAGTTGATAACTGGCCTGGAGACCCAGAAGGATTAACAGGCCCTGTACTCATGGAGCGTATGCAGGCTCATGCTGAACGTTTCGGTACAGAGATTGTCTATGATCATATCAATGAAGTAGACCTTAAAACTCGCCCATTCGTTTTAAAAGGTGATATGGAAGAGTACACATGTGATGCGCTGATTATTGCAACAGGAGCAACTGCACAATATTTAGGTCTTGAGTCTGAGGCTGCCTTTATGGGTCAAGGTGTAAGTGCTTGTGCGACTTGTGATGGATTCTTCTATAAAAACCAAAATGTAATGGTTGTCGGTGGTGGTAACACCGCTGTTGAAGAAGCACTTTACCTATCTAACATTGCTGCGCATGTAACATTAGTTCACCGTCGTGACAGCTTACGTTCTGAGAAGATTTTGCAAGATCATCTTTTTGCTAAAGAAAAAGAAGGCAAAATCAGTATCATTTGGAACCATCAAGTTGATGAAGTGCTCGGTGATAAAACTGGTGTAACGTCAGTTCGTATTAAATCGACTCAAGATTCAAGCACTCAAGATATTCCAGTTCAAGGTTTATTTGTTGCGATTGGACATAAGCCAAATACAGGTATGTTTGAAGGTCAACTTAACTTGAGAGATGGATACATTCAAGTGCATAGTGGCACAGCAGGTAATGCAACAGCGGCTTCAGTTGAAGGTGTTTTTGCTGCTGGTGACGTAGCAGATAGTATCTATCGCCAAGCAATCACTTCAGCAGGTTCAGGCTGTATGGCTGCATTAGATGCAGAAAAATATTTAGACAATTTGAACTAATCACATCGTTCCATCTTCGTTGGCAATCTAACTGATTGTCAACGTTGCTTCATTCAGATAGTTTAAGCATGTCATTATTTACTTACTTCAATCATGCAACAACTTCCTCCGTCCGAGTTTATCTTTCCAAACCCCATTGAAGCTGACCCTGAAGGTCAAGGCCTCATCTGTATTGGTGCCGACCTTTCCCCTGCTACGTTGTTTGAAGCCTATACACATGGTTTATTTCCTTGGTTTAATGAAGACGAACCCATTTGTTGGTGGAGTCCAGAACCTCGTTGCATCATCGAACCACATGCGTATAAACCAAGTAAATCACTCCTTCGCAATATGAAGAAGCATGATTATCAAATTACCATCAATCATGCTTTCAAAGATGTCATTCGTTCCTGCTCACTGCCACGAAGTTATGCAGACGAAACATGGATCAGTCAAGATATCATTCAAGGTTATTGTGCATTGTTTAACGCAGGTTACGCCTATAGCGTTGAAGTTTGGCAGCAAGAGCAACTTGTTGGTGGTTTATATGGTGTAAGTATTGGCAAAGGCTGTTTTGGTGAGTCCATGTTTAGCACTCAAACCGATGTTTCTAAAATGGCTTTTTACACTTTGATGCTAATTGGTCAAGAAAATCACATGCCATGGATAGACTGTCAACTGGTCAATGACCACCTTTTAAGCCTAGGCGCGAGTACAATTTCTCGCCAAGCTTATCTAAAATCGTTACAAGATGTAATTATTGCCCCCCCTATCAATTGGAAAAGTTATCAAGAACGTGTATTTTCAAGTAAAACAATAGCAGTTTTTAAAAAATTAGACGGTTAACGGATGAACACCTTGGAGGGACAGATTCATGAAATCATATCAACCCAAGTCCCTTTTAAATGACTTACAGTATTACATTACTCCACCACACGACTGTAGTTATCTCGATAACAAATCAG
>NZ_GG665957.1:51489-54931 GCF_000156555.1 Acinetobacter sp. ATCC 27244 | reverse complement strand
CACAGCCCGTATGGTATTTTTAGACCCAATTCATCGAATTGACGTAGTGACATTATCGGAACTCTCACGTGTCGGTTTTCGCCGCAGTGGTGATTTTATTTATCGTCCCGAATGTCATTTATGCCGTCAATGTTTATCTTGTCGCGTACCAGTTCAAGAATTCAAAATGAATAGCAGCCAAAAAAAGGCATGGAAGCGCAACCAAGATTTACAAATGAGTATCTTACCGACCTCACAAGCGACCCAACAACATTACGATTTGTATGAGCGTTATATCAATGAACGCCATGCAGATGGCGATATGTATCCAGCAACACTAGATCAATTTGAGAAATTTCTAGTACATAGTTGTACGGAAAGCTTTTTTATCGAATTATGGAAAGACCAAAAATTAATTGGTGTTTCAACCTGTGATTTAATGGATGATGGTTTATCTGCAGTTTATACTTTCTTCGATCCAGATGAACAACGTCGCTCCTTGGGCGTATTTGCGATTCTTAAGCAAATCGAATACGTTAAAACGCTGAATCTTGATTATCTCTATTTAGGCTATTGGGTACCGCACTCATCCAAGATGAATTATAAATCGCAATATACGCCACTCGAATTATTACTCGATGGGCAGTGGCGCCGACTCAATCGTCCTCTTGCAAACAATGAAATCCAGCAACTCGGTAACTCTTTGATGAGTACACTACCCTCTGAGTGGAATAATTTAATTATTAAATAAAGCTGCAAAATCATCAGTGCATGTTTTGACCATAATCACGGCATGCTCTTTTGAACCATCGACATTTGGATAATAGTTTTTACGTAAATCAATTTGATGAAAACCTGACTTTTCATACAAACGAATTGCCGCTGCATTACTTTCACGCACTTCTAAAAAAATCTGAATCGGATCATTCTTTAAGTGCTGGATAGAATAATCGAGCAACTCGTATCCAAGACCTCTACCCTGCTGACTTGGATGGATCGCCATCAATAATAAGTTTGCTTCATCTAACACAGGTTGCAAAATACAGAACCCGACTATCTGATCCGCCTGTTCATATACCGTACATTGATAAGAAGCTAAAGATTCTTGGAATTGCTGCTTCGACCATGGATGAGTTTGCACTAAACGCTCAATGGTGAAGACGCTTTCTAGATCACTTTCCTGCATCAATCGAATCACGATTTATTACTCTATAAAATACTGATGCAGATTATCAGTAATTTAAACCAAAATTTGAATAAAAAAATGGGCAATCTAAATTGCCCATCATTTTAGTTCGGATTAAAACCTAATTCCGCACGCCATTTATTCAACAGTTCAGTCGTATCATCATCATTAGGATGGAAATTTGGTCGTAAGAATGCGAGTAATGTTGGTATTTGACGTGTCATAAAACCTTTATAACCATACATAAACTTCAACATGTATTTGGTATCACGCCATGTCAACTTACCATCGGTTTTGAGTAATGTCGCTGTAAAATAGGATTGAGTGATAAAGATAAGCCCCATCGCAATAACCAAAGCTAACGAGCGCATAAAATAAGCTTTAACACCTTGACCATACATTGCCTCGTACACATCAAAGGCAACAGCTTTATGTTCATTTTCCTCTACCGCATGCCACATCCAAAGGTGATACATTGTTTCATCTTGGAACATTGCCTGAATATCTGGATTGCTCAACAGTTCTTCCGCGATCGTAGACGTGAAATGTTCTAAAGCACATGTCCCCGTTAGACCAATCATTTCTTTAGTAAAACCGAACGGTTTCATTACAGTTGAAATAATCGTAGCTGCGGTATCTATCACTTTACCAGTCTGGGCTTCCAATTTTCGTACATCATAACCATAGGCTTGTGCTGATGCATTAAAAGCCAAATGTTCTTTAGAGTGCATCGCTTCTTGACCAATAAATGCACTGATTTCTTTTTGTAATTTTGGATCAGCAAGTTTAGGATCATTTCGAACAGCGCGAGTACTATTCACAAAGAATTGTTCACCTTCAGGGAACAGTGCAGAAAGTGCGGTCATAAAATGTGTCAATGCCGCATCACCATTTGCCCAATAACGTGGTACTTCACCAAATTCAAAATCCATTCGACGTACAGGGAAGCTTGCACCAGCTCGGTTTGAAATATTGACTTTAGCGTTCATACCGTTCTCCTAAAACATTTTTTGAATAATCATGATCTATTTATAGTTATACGCTGATTCACATGCATGAAATAAGTGCATATAAGGTCACAAAAGCATCATCTTAGGACATGTCATTTAAGACAATTTATTTTAAATTTAATTTTCATGTATAAAAAAGGGCAACAATATTGCGCCCTTTCTCTCAAAGTAATTTCAAAATTGAATTACAGACCTAACTTTGCTTTCCAATCTTTAAGTAATTGAACTGTATCTAAATCATTTGGATGAAAACGAGGTCTGAAATAAGCCAACATTTCACCCACCATACCTGTAATAATTCCTTTTGATGGGCTATAACCATATTTATAAATCATACCAAGCTCTTTCAGATTCAACTTCTTATCTTGTTGAAGCAAACGCAAAGTGAAGTATGATTGAAGAATAAAAATTAATGCCATCGCAAAAACCAGTGCCGTAGTACGTAAACTATAAGCTTTAAGACCTTTACCAAACACTGCCTCATAAACATCATAAGCAACTGCTTTATGTTCATTTTCTTCAACAGCATGCCAGAACCACATATAAGACATGGTTTCATCGGTCATTAAGTCCTGAATGTGCTGATTACGCAACAATTCAGAAGCAATCGTAGCTGTAAAATGTTCTAAAGCTGTGGTTGCAGTTAAATCAACCATTTCTCTAGTCATTCCAAAAGGCTTCACAACTTTAGAAAAGTTTTTAAGCGCAAATTGAATATAACGCCCAGTAATCTGTTCTAAAGATCGTACATCATGACCGTATTTTTGAGCAGAAGCATTGAAGTTTACATGCTCCTGCGTATGCATCGCCTCTTGACCAATAAACGCACTAATTTCTTTCTGTAATTCCGCATTATCTTTAATTGTTGGGTGATAACGTACAGCACGTACAGCGTCGATAAATAATTTTTCACCATCTGGGAATAATGCAGATAACGCCGTCATAAAATGTGTAAGTCCTGCTGAACCATTCATCCAATATTCAGGGACTTGATCGAAGTCAAAATTCATACGACGTACTGGAAAACTTGCACCTGCACGATTAGAAATATTCACTTTAGCATTCATGCTGCCAACTCCTTTTAAGTGGAGCACTCCACTTAGTTCTATTGTTCATTTTCTTGAGTTTTATATTACGTTTTTATAAGAATCAATTAAGTGCAGTTTGGGACAGCAAAGTATCAGTTTGGGACACTATTCAATAAAATTGTCAAACAATTGATATAAAAAAACACCCCAAAGGGGTGTTTTTTTATTACTCTAGGGCA
>NZ_GG665957.1:36993-51067 GCF_000156555.1 Acinetobacter sp. ATCC 27244 | reverse complement strand
GGCTTTAGCCATGATGATCTTCCTTTATAAACTGCTCATGAGGGTCACCCATGAGCACTTGGTTTTTAACTAAATTTTAGTTGGGTAATATAGTAATCGAAAGATTACTCGTCGTCACCTTTTTTACCGCCAGCTTGGAACTTAGCGATGATGCCTTCAGCCACGTTACGTGGAGTTTCAGCGTATTTAGCGAATTCCATAGAATACGTTGCACGACCTTGAGACATAGAACGCATTTGAGTCGCGTAACCAAACATCTCAGCCAATGGAACTTCTGCTTTAATTGCTTTTGTTCCACCAGGAAGATCGTCCATACCTTGAACCATACCACGACGGCGGTTTAAGTCACCCATGATATCGCCCATGTAGTCTTCTGGAGTTTCAACTTCAACTTTCATGATTGGCTCAAGAAGGATCGGATCTGCTTTCATGAAACCGTCACGGAAAGCGTATGAACCCGCCATTTTGAACGACAATTCATCAGAGTCGACATCGTGGTAAGAACCATCATAAAGAACAGCTTTAACGCCTACAACTGGGTAACCAGCCAAGACACCATTCTTCATACGCTCTTGAATACCTTTATCAACCGCACCAAAGAATTCTTTAGGTACTACACCACCTACAACTTCTTCAGCAAATTCGTATTCTTTACCAGCAGCTTCAACATCAAGTGGCTCTAAACGAACATATACATGACCGAATTTACCTTTACCACCTGTTTGACGAACGAATTTACCTTCTTGCTCAATAGTTTTCTTAATCGTTTCACGATAAGCAACCATTGGTTTACCGATATTCGCTTCAACACCAAATTCACGCTTCATACGGTCAACAATGATGTCAAGGTGAAGCTCACCCATACCAGCAATAATTGTTTGACCAGATTCTTCATCTGTACGAACGCGGAACGATGGATCTTCTTTCGCCAAACGACCTAAAGCAATCGACATTTTTTCTTGGTCAGCTTTAGTTTTTGGTTCAACAGCCAATGAAATTACTGGCTCAGGGAATTCCATACGCTCAAGAGTAATGATGTTTTTCTCATCACATAATGTATCACCAGTAGTTACGTCTTTAAGACCTACACACGCTGCGATATCACCTGCACGGATTTCATCAAGATCTTGACGTTCGTTCGCGTGCATTTGCACGATACGACCGATACGTTCACGCTTAGACTTAACTGGGTTATAAACTGGATCGCCTTGTTTAAGAACACCAGAATAAACACGTACGAATGTTAAGTTACCTACGAACTTATCGTTCATAATTTTGAACGCAAGTGCAGAGAACGGTGCTTCGTCAGATGCTTCACGAGATGCTTTAGTTTCAGCTTTATCGTCAAGAATACCTTCGATTGCTTTAACTTCAGTCGGTGATGGTAAGAATTCAATCACAGCATCCAACATACGTTGAACACCTTTGTTTTTGAACGCAGAACCACAAAGCATCACTTGAATCTCAGATGCTAATGTACGAGCACGTAAACCAGCGATGATGTCTTCTTTAGAAAGATCACCTTCTTCTAGGTACTTGTCCATTAACTCTTCTGAAGCTTCAGCAGCCGCTTCAACCATGTTAGTACGCCATTCGTTAGCAGTATCAACGAGGTCAGCTGGAATCTCACCGTATTCAAACTTCATACCTTGAGATGCTTCATCCCAGATAATCGCTTTCATCTCGATAAGGTCAACAACACCTTGGAATGTGTCTTCAGCACCGATTGGCACAACGATTGGAACAGGGTTACCGCCCAAACGAGTTTTAACTTGTTCAACAGCACGGAAGAAGTTTGCACCAGTACGGTCCATCTTGTTCACGAATGCTAAACGAGGCACTTTATATTTGTTTGCTTGACGCCATACAGTTTCAGACTGAGGCTGTACACCACCAACTGCACAGTAAACCATGCACGCGCCATCAAGAACACGCATAGAACGTTCAACTTCGATTGTGAAGTCTACGTGTCCCGGTGTATCAATTACGTTGATACGGTGTTGGTCAAATTGGTTAGCCATACCAGACCAGAAACAAGTCGTAGCAGCAGAAGTAATGGTAATACCACGTTCTTGCTCTTGTTCCATCCAGTCCATTGTTGCTGCACCGTCGTGTACTTCACCAATTTTGTGAGATACACCTGTGTAGAACAAAATACGTTCAGTTGTAGTTGTTTTACCTGCGTCAATGTGCGCAGAAATACCGATGTTACGGTAACGAGTAATAGGGGTTTGGCGAGCCATGATGTCTACATTCCTAAATGTTATATTTAAAACAGGACGCACCAATTATATTGATGCGCACGAATATCCAAGCAGACAACTTAAATACCCGCAAAGCCCCCACTTTGGTAAAGAGCGATGTTGAATCGAGCAGCGGTGCGCATGAATATTCTCCTGATTAGGGACTGTTTTATCCGCTTAGAAACGGTAGTGAGAGAAGGCTTTGTTGGCTTCAGCCATACGATGCACGTCTTCACGTTTTTTGATTGCTGCACCTTTACCTTCAGCTGCATCAAGCAACTCACCAGCAAGACGTAAAGCCATCGTTTTTTCAGAACGCTTAGCAGCAGCATCTACTAACCAACGCATAGCTAAGGCAGTACGACGGGATGGGCGTACTTCCATAGGTACTTGGTAAGTAGCACCACCAACACGGCGTGCTTTTACTTCAACCATAGGACGAACTTTTTCAAGAGTAGTCTCGAAAAATTCAACTGGGTCTACTTTATTTTTTTCTTGAACACGTTCTAAAGCACCGTAAACGATACCTTCAGCAACAGATTTTTTACCATCTTGCATTACGTGGTTCATGAATTTAGCGATTGTTTGGCTGCTAAATTTTGGATCTGGAAGGATCTCACGAGCAGCGACTACGCGACGTCTTGGCATTTTAATACACCTAATATTATGACACTTCAGGATAATCCAGCAGTTTGTACAAGTGTCATGCACATGACGCTGGCCTTACTATACGTCGCTTGAATTACAAATCTATGAAGAATTCAAACAAGCGAAACGCTAAAGGGTTGCTTGGGCAAGTTGCCTAGAATTACTTCTTAGGACGTTTCGCACCGTATTTAGAACGTGACTGGTTACGATCTTTCACGCCAGCACAGTCTAAAGAACCACGAACGGTATGGTAACGTACACCTGGTAAGTCTTTAACACGACCACCACGGATAAGAACAACACTGTGCTCTTGTAAGTTATGACCTTCACCACCGATGTAGCTAGATACTTC
Organism: Acinetobacter sp. ATCC 27244; assembly: GCF_000156555.1. NCBI lineage: Bacteria > Pseudomonadati > Pseudomonadota > Gammaproteobacteria > Moraxellales > Moraxellaceae > Acinetobacter > Acinetobacter sp. ATCC 27244. The sequence goes on along the minus strand of NZ_GG665957.1, from coordinate 47,824 downwards.
AAAACCAGAAGTTAAGCGAACACGGCAAACCTTACGCATTGCTGAGTTAGGTTTTTTAGGAGTAGTCGTATATACACGTGTACATACACCACGACGTTGTGGACAAGCCTTCAACGCAGGAACTTTTGATTTTTCAATCAAAGTTGTACGACCCTTACGGATCAACTGATTTGTTGTTGCCATTTGGCAATTCTCCCGTTATTAAACAACCTCGAAAAAAAGAAAAAACACCTCTTTTCAAGGGCACATAATTGTAAGCCAAGATGCAACAATGGTCAACAATGCAATAAGCTGCATGTTGACCATTGTTTGTCTAAAACGTTGCTTCGATGTAAACAGCAAGTAAAGACCGAATCAGCTATGTTTGGTTGAAGCTGGCTCTATGTCTATAGTTTGTTGCTCAGTTGTTGATTCCTGCGTTTCAGCCACAAATTCTTCTACTTCCTCAGACTTCAAAGCAGACTGTTGTTTAGTGTGCTCATGCTCTTCAACATATTGCTCAGCAAGTTGCTGTAAACCATCACTAACTTTGTCGTCATTTTGTTCAGGCAATACATCGTGTTTCAACTGCACAGCGACGTGGGTAATCACATCATTCTTCAAATCATCTGTTTTTAATCCCGTATTATCGGCTTGATTTAAATATTTTGATGGTTCCTTGCGAAGTAGAGCTTCAGCTTTGAAATAAGCCTCCAATGCCGAAATTTGTTCATTTGGATGTTCATTTAAATAAAAACGCGCTGCTCCAAAAATTGATTGTGACTTATGTCCAACATCTTCTAGTAGCTTCCAGCTATAAAAACCACCCAATGCCGCACCAGCAATTGGCGTTAGTTTCCCCACCATCGAAACCTGAGGAATACGATTTAGCCATCCCCATTTAAATTGACCTTGATCATCAACCAACCATTGCTTCACCAATTCAATATCGTTGTTTGATCCTAGAAGCTGTTGGAATTGCTGCAAATCATGGGTTTCTAACATTGATTTCAAAGCTTTCAAAGCAAGTAAAAGTGTTTGCTTTTCTGCAACCAACCCTAAATCAATTTCTTTAAAAACAAATGCCACAACATCCTGATCAACCTCATCTGTTAAATCAAAACCGTGTGAACGACCTGTTTGATAAATAGTTCTCAATGCCAAAACAAAAGATGCAGGAATATCTATTGCAGCGCCCCAAACACCTGTTGCACCAGTCACCGCACCTTGAGCAGCAGCCAACAGCTTATTTTGTTCGATCAGTGCTTGGCTTAAACGCTGCGAACGCCCGGTATCTTTGGTAAGTTCCATAATATCTGTTACGCCAGCCTCATCTAAGATTTTTTCAGTCAATGAACTATTGGAACTAAACTCATTTAACCACTGAAATAAATAGTCTGAAACTTTTTCACCTAAATCTGGTGACACAAAAGAAGCCACATTATTCACCTTTGCGTAGTGGCGACCTAACAACTGATGTGAAAATTTAGGCAATTGTTGACGCAACATCTGCTGAGGACTTTCATACTTTTCTACTTCAAATGGACTTTTTATACGTGCGCTCCCCTCAATGACATTGGCTGCATGAGCATGCTCACCACCAGATGTCGTTGGGGCAACTTGAAGTTTTTGTAATTCCGAACTGAGCTTTTTAGCCACTCCAAAGGCTTGTGCAAATAAACCTGAAGCTGGTTTGTTTTTAGATTTTGTCATCAAGTACCTCTGTTGTATATTGTGTGCATCTCTAGGTAAATACTAGGTTGAATACAGATTTATCTCAACTTTTATCTGTATACTTTCATTACCTTTTGTCGACAGATAGTGGATCTTTACCAAAATTTACACAACTGAAAATAGGCATAAAAATTGCCATAAGAAATAAAAAACCTTTCTGTTATCATGATGTCATTCACACATAAGCCGTTTTAATCATTATCTTCTCCTCGTTATTTTGCATAGCGATGATATACAAGGCTTAGTATTACCATAAAAGGGAACTGTAAATGAAACGTGTTGTAATCACTGGTATGGGCATTAACTCATGCATCGGTAACTCTTTAGAAGAGGTGACTCATTCTTTAAAAAATGGAATCTCTGGGACACGTTTTAACCCAACTTATGCCGAACTTAATTTCAAAAGCCATGTCAGCGCTGCTGCCGAGCAAGATTTTGATGGTATCGACCGTAAACTTAAACGCTTCATGGGCGTATGTGCGATGTATGCCTACAATGCAGCGATTGCCGCGGTAGAACATGCAGGTTTAAAACAAGAAGATTTAGCCAACAATCCACGTTATGGTATCGCAGGCGGTAGTGGTGGTAACTCAACAGCTTCTGTTGCAGAGATGGTAAAACTTCTTGAAGAAAAAGGCGCACGTAAAATTGGACCTTTCTTCGTCCCACGCAACATGAGTAATACCATTACCGCGAACGTTGGTGTCGCTTTAAAACTACAAGGTATTGCTCATTCGATTACCAGTGCTTGTGCAACTTCTGCAGATGCTATTGGTTATGCTTATAATTTAATCCAACTAGGCAAACAAGATTTAATGCTTGCAGGTGGTGGTGAAGAAGATCACTGGTCACAAAGCCTATTGTTTGATGCGATGGGTGCATTATGTTCTAAATACAATGACACACCTGAAACTGCATCACGCCCATACTCAAAAGACCGTGACGGTTTCGTCATCGCTGGTGGTGGCGGTTTCGTTATCCTTGAGTCGCTTGAACATGCTCAAGCTCGTGGTGCAAACATCCTAGCAGAAGTTGTTGCCTATGCAGCAAATAGTGATGGTGCTGATATGGTTGCACCATCAGGTGAAGGTGCAACTCGCTGTATCCTTATGGCGCTGGATGAAGCCAAACAAAATGGTGTAGAAAAAGTTGATTACGTCAACACACATGGCACATCTACGCCAGCAGGCGACATTACTGAACTTAAAGCGATGGAGCGTGCATTTGGTGAAGGTCAAGTTCCTGCATTTAGCTCAACCAAATCAATGACAGGTCACAGCTTAGGCGCAGCAGGCGTTCAAGAAGCCATTTACTCTGTATTAATGATGCAAAATGATTTTATTGCACCAAACATTAATGTGACCGAGTTAGATGAAGGCGCACAAGGTTTCGATATTGTACTTGAAAAACGTGATGCGAAACTGAATACTGTAATGAGTAACAGTTTTGGGTTTGGCGGTGTTAACGCCTGCCTTATTTTCAAGAAGTGGGATGCCTAAATCCCACGTGAAATAAACACGTAGGATTATCAATGGATGCACCTTCTGATGCTTTCTTGTGGGTAAAAGCATTACATATTATCGCTGTGGTATGTTGGTTCGCAGCATTGTTCTACTTACCACGCCTTTATGTTTATCATGCGATGAGTGAAGATGAGATTAGTCACCAACGCTTTGAAGTAATGGAACGTAAGTTGTATCGTGGCATTATGTGGCCATCTATGATTGCCACATTAGTGACTGCCCACTTTCTCGTTGAATGGGGCGATGCAACTCGACATTACCATGAAGCAATATGGTTTTATCTTAAAGTCGGATTGGTTGGATTGTTGGTGATTTACCATTTTGTGTGTGGTTATTATCGCAAAAAGTTGATTGGTAACGCACACTACAAATCGCACAAGTTTTGGCGCTTTTTCAATGAAATGCCAACGCTGCTTTTATTTGCGATCATCATTTTAGTTGTTGTAAAGCCTCAGTTTTAACTGGGGTTTTTCTTTAGACGCTATATTAAAAAACTAGATAATTTATTAAACACCACTTACCTTAGATTCTCAAAATGTTCAAACTTTGGTATCGATTGACTCAAGAATTAAAAGCGAGATTCATTTCTAGTTTGATTGTTTTTTTTAGGATAAATGAATTTGCTTATCGCGGACTCACTCTAGCTGAGATTGAGATGGCTCGACCCGTCTTTGGTGACCTTATTGATTATTCAAAAATTAGAATTTTTAATATCCCCTACTTACCTTGGCAACCCACCAATATTTTTATTGCGCCAAACGGAAATTTATATGTCCATCAAAAGTATTTCCATTCAGACTATTCAAGATGTTCAATTACTTTACAAAGCATCTTTATTCATGAACTTACCCATATTCTTCAATATCAACAACAAACCAATGTCATTTTAAAAGGCGCTCTATTACAACTGGGTTATTATTTAAGTCTAAAACTATATAACCCCTATAAATATCAGTTTGTTGAGGGTAAGGCATTTACTCAATACAACATTGAACAACAGGGAGACATCGCTCGTGATATTTTCCTCAAAAAAGTCCCTAATATTATTCTTAAAAAATAAAAAGCCCTGTTATTTTATCCACAGGGCTTTTTAAGTGAGTAAATCAGAATCTACTTTACGCAGCAGAACCTTTTTGGCTTTCAGATTTGAGTTCATGACTATCATCCATTTCAGTCGTAAAATCTACACGCATTGCATCTTTAACAATTGTACCAACACGTCCTATACCAATTGCTAAACCAAACGCAACCACAGGAAATAAAATCATAGGAACCATCATTATTGTTACCTCGCTCATTTAATTTATAGGTGACAGTTAAAATCGTATTACTTCGATTCATCTTGATGTTGCAACATGATTGTGCCTACGCGACCAACAACGATTGCTAAAGCAGATGCAACAACTGGAAATAATATAATTGACATGTTCATCTCCTAAATATGATCAAACTCAGTTTTTTGAAATAGAACTGTACCTACACGACCAACAACTATTGCCAAAATAGATGCAATCACAAGAAAAAATAAAACAGACATATTTGTTACCTCTCTTTATGTTGGATGACATTCGATAAGCTTGCTTAACAGTGTACACCCGTTCACATTAATTAGGATAATAGCAGTGCACAAATGTACACTCAAGTGTCGCAATTGGATTCCCGACGAACGGTATAAAAAACAAGCACAACTCAATAAAGTATTGAAGAAATTAAATTAATAATTTTATATAGTTAGATTAGCATCAGATAGTTTGTATTTTTTTAAACAAATCTTATTTTGTATGGCCAAATTCAATACAATACTGGTCATTGGAATGTCATTAAATTTTGAAAAAATATAATGAAAAAGCGCTCAAGCAACAGAATTTATTCACAATCATGCTTCAGCCCAACATAAATATTGAGAAATGCTAAATTCCACCAACAAATCTAGATGTTTTATACAGAAAAACTTGTTATTTTTACGCAGAAAAATGTGCATTTAGTATATATTAGTGAACTTGTCATTTTTCTTTAAGATACAGAACGTTTGACACCATGATATGCATTTGTTTTTTAAAACTATACTTATACAAATCAAAAGCTTGCATATCATCATTAGTTAAGACTTAGGATTAGGTTTGAATGAAAAATTTTAAAATTGCCCTTGCTCAATTCTCTCCGCATATTGGCAATATTGACGCAAATACTCAAAAGATGGTTGAACAGGCTAATTTAGCGAAACAACAACAAGCTGATTTGATCGTCTTTCCAGAACTATCAACGCTAGGCTACCCAGCTGAAGATCTTATACTTCGCCCGAACTTACAAAAACGCACACAAAAGGCGTTGGCTCAGTTAAGCGAAGTAAAAGATATCGTTATGGTCTTTGGTTTTGTTCACCAAACAGAAGATGGTCATCGCTATAACTCAGCTGCAGTGATGAAAGATGGTCAGGTTTTAGGCATCTATAACAAACATAATTTACCCAATTATGGTGTGTTTGATGAAAAGCGCTATTTCCAAGAAGGTCATCAGCATTTAGTGTTTGAGTATCTCGGTCATAAATTTGGTGTCCTTATATGTGAAGATGTTTGGTCATTGAATACAGTAAAACAACTGAGCCAACTAAATGTTGAAACAGTCTTGATCTTAAATGCTTCGCCTTACGAAGTTGGTAAGCCTCAACACCGTATTCAGACTTTGAGTGAGCTCGCAAAACAACTAAACCTGAATATTGTGTATGTGAATCAGGTCGGTGGCCAAGACGATCTTATTTTTGATGGCTCTAGCTTCGTCAATAATCATAATGGTGAACTCGCATTGCAAGCGCCAAGCTTTAAAGAAGCTGTTTACTTTACAGAGTATGACGTGGCGCAAAAGCAATTTAAAAAAGCTGATGCGATTCCTGCATTAGATACTTTTGCTGAAATTTATCAAGCTCTCGTTATGTCCACCCGTGATTACGTACAGCGCTCTGGCTTTCCTGGTGTGATCTTAGGTCTGTCTGGCGGTATTGATTCAGCTTTAACACTTGCCATTGCTGTTGATGCAATTGGCGCGGATAAAGTACAAGCGGTGATGATGCCATATACCTACACCTCTCAAATGAGTGTAGAAGATGCAACCGAACAAGCGCGTCGTATGGGGGTAACTTTTGGAATTGCCGAAATTCATCCAATCGTAAATAGCTTCATGCAAACGCTATTTCCATTTTTTGGAAACTCACCTGCCGATGCAACAGAAGAAAACTTGCAAGCACGTGCACGTGGCACCTTACTCATGGGTTTATCCAATAAATTTGGTAATCTCGTGCTATCTACAGGTAATAAATCTGAAATCTCAGTTGGCTATTGTACATTATATGGCGATATGGTCGGCGGTTTCTCAGTGCTCAAAGATGTATATAAAACCATCGTATTCGAATTAGCAAAATACCGTAATAGTCTAAGCGAAACGCCTGTTATCCCTGAGCGTGTGATTACTCGTCCACCATCAGCAGAATTACGTCCTGACCAAAAAGACCAAGATTCTTTGCCTGCTTACGATGTACTTGATGCAATCTTATATGCTTATATAGAAGAAGATTTAAGCCAAGCAGACATTATCGCAAAAGGCTATGAAGCTGATGTGGTTGAAAAAGTGATTCGCTTGGTTGATCGCAATGAATATAAACGTCGTCAAGGCGCGATTGGTCCACGTATTAGCTCGCGTGCATTTAGTCGTGAACGACGCTACCCTATCGTCAATGGATGGACCGCGAATGACTGAAAAAGTTGTTTCTGAAAAGTCACAAACACTTGCTCAAGCACTTTTGCTTGAGCAAGTGGCATTTTATAAAAATCAACTCACAACACAACTTTCCGCTGATTTCTTCAAGCAATTTATTCAACTCATTTTACAGCACGCACCGAATATTAAACTCAAAGAAGTCATAGAACTTGAGCAAATTCAAGCTGTAGTTAAACGTTATGCATTTGAAATGCAGCTTGGGGCAGGACTACTAGAGTTTATTGGTGAGATCGCACAAAAGCTTCATGTCTTTTCGTTACAATCTTCTGCTCAATTACAAGATGTTTTCTCAGATCATCAATTCGAAATCTGGTTATCCAAGATTTTAGAACTTGAAAATATTCGTCATTATCTCAATCATTTCTTAAAAGAAAGCCCTTCTATTCAGCAGTTATGCCAATACATTGCAACAACAACTTTGCAGAACAAATTACCCAAACTATTTTCACAAATAGATGAAGAGCGAATTGCTGAAAGTAAATATGAATGGCAACATAAACTCAAAACCTTTTCGTATCGTCAACAACAACGTATTGAACATAAAATTGAAGAAAGTATTGCACGCCTTATTCAAGAACAACTGGCTGATTTAAGCCTACTTTCTAATGATGATTTAGAAAGTCTCGCTCGTAACATTTGGGATGACAATAAAGCAAAACCTTTATCAGAATATACGAAACAAGTAACACCGCTTGACGTCGAAGAATTCTTTGTCATGATTTATGAATATTGGAAAGAATTACGCCAATCTGCTTTTTTACAAGATTTAATTTTATATGGTGTCAAAGTATTCTACGACTTTTATAAAGATGAGAGCTTAGAAGAAGTTTTTGCAGCAATTGGCTTAGAAGAAACAGATTTATTAAATGAGGCAATGCGTTTTTACCCTAAAGTCGTAATTGCCTTAGATGAACACGATGTTCTTGAGCCACTCATTACTTTAATCTTACAGCCTTTTTATCAAAGCACTCAAACTTTGATCACGATCGAGAAACACCTTTAATATTATTGCTAGTCAAAGTAGCCCATATAATGACTAGCAAACTTATCGTCATATGAACAAATACATAATAAAAAAAACCACGCAGGAGCGTGGTTTATAAAATGGTGGCTATGACGGGACTTGAACCTGTGACCCCCGCATTATGAGTGCGGTGCTCTAACCAACTGAGCTACATAGCCGTAAACTGTGAGCGCATTATCTAGTGTTATGCTATGCAGGTCAAGCCTATGACATTGAAAAAACAAAACATATGCGCACTTTTTATGCATCCGAATATCGATTGATTATTTTTCAGCAAATAGAACATTTCATAAGTGCTTTTCAATATTCTAGTTTTACAAAGACCATTAGAAACTGAGCGCAATCGCTAAAAATAGCAGATAAAAAGAGACCACGCAGGAGCGTGGTCTATAAAATGGTGGCTATGACGAGACTTGAACTTGTGACCCCCGCATTATGAGTGCGGTGCTCTAACCAACTGAGCTACATAGCCTAAAACTGTGCGCGCATTATCTTAACTTTCACTACACTCGTCAAGCATAATTTTAAAAAATCTTAGAAGTGGGCCTGTAAGCCGGGTTCTGTCGAGGACGATCATTCCTCTAGGCGTACAATCACTCATACGCTCAAGCGACCTACCCGAATCCAGCACGGGCCGTGCCTCAGGATTCCTATTTGGTCTTGCTTCTGGTGGGGTTTACCTTGCCGTGAACTGTTACCAGACACGCGGTGCGCTCTTACCGCACCCTTTCACCCTTACCTCACGAATGAGGCGGTCTACTCTCTGCTGCACTTGCCGTCGGTTTACACCGCCCAGGCGTTACCTGGCACCCTGCCCTATGAAGCCCGGACTTTCCTCCCCTGCTTCAGTCACGGAGACCTCCACAGCAGCGACCGTCCAGCCCACTTCGTGGCGCATATTATCAAAGTTCGACGTTAATTGCTCGATTTTTTTTGCGCTGTTAATTTTTTGTATTTTTCCATAAGCTCATCATGTGATTCCACATGCGTAGGATCCAAAGGAATACAATCCACTGGGCAAAATAATTGGCACTGCGGCTGATCAAAATGCCCTATACACTCTGTACAAAGTGATGGATTAATCTCATAAATCAACTCACCCATATAAATGGCTTCATTTGGACATACAGGCTCGCAGACATCACAATTGATGCATTCATCTGTAATATATAATGACACGCTACCAGCCCTGTTGATGTTTTCGTGCAAAGGCCTCGACCACAACGGCAGGCACAAACTTAGTCACATCCCCTTTCAAACGTGCAATTTCTCTCACCAAAGTTGATGAAATAAATGAATACTGCTCTGATGGCGTTAAAAAAACTGATTCAAACTGGGGATCGAGTTGGCGATTCATATTGGCTAACTGAAATTCATATTCAAAATCAGAAATCGCTCTTAGACCACGGAGAACCGCTGTCGCACGTTGCTCACGAAAGAAATTCACCAACAAGCCATCAAAACCAACAAATTCAACATTGTCTAAATGGCTTAATGATATTTTTGCTAGCTCAACTCGCTCTTCTAAACTAAACACAGGATTTTTATGATGCCCAATCGCGATTGCCACTACAACTTCATCAAACATTTTTGATGCTCTTGCAACCAAATCTACATGTCCATTGGTAATTGGATCGAAGGTCCCCGGATAAATCACACGTGTTTTAGACATGCGTTGTACTCTAGTTAATGAGATAAGGTGCATATTTTAACAAAAGTTCAGCCTAAACGCTAAATTCCTAAATGATGGAAAAAGATTACGTTTTACGGCACAATATATGCAATTGTGGAAGTTTGAATTATGGCGCAAGCAACAGTTGTAAAAAATAATAATGGTTAATGTTTTTTATAATTCCTTACAGTTCTTTTAATGATCATAAGTATTTGAAATAAAATAAATACTATTCTTATTAGTTCTTTTTAGTATCTTTTAATTCCTTATAAAAACGGGTAATAATACGGGTAACATTTCATTCAAAATACTCTCAATGGCTACTACAAAACTTTCTGATGTCAAAATTAAGAGTCTAAAACCAAAAGATAAATTATATAGACTACTAGACTCTGATCGACTATATATAGAGATTAGACCGACTGGTGCTAAGGTATGGCGATTTAAATTTGTTTTTCAGGGTAAAGAATCATCAATGAGCTTGGGGGAATACCCTGCTATTAGTTTAGCCGAGGCTCGTTCTTTAAAAGACCAAATGAGAGCAAAGCTAGCAAAAGGCATACATCCTGTTGAAGATCGAAAAAATATTAGAGCTCAGGCATTAGCTGAAACAACTAATACCTTTGATTCAATTGCTGCTGAATTTAAACTGAAACGAATGTGTTCAAAGTCCGAAACATATCAAGGGAAGTTTGATATTGCTTTAGAAAAAGATATTTCACCTGTTATTGGGAAGAAGAATATAAACGAGGTAACATCAGCAGATGTGCTTAAAATACTTGATAACACTGTAGAACGTGTTGTAAAAGAATCAAATGGAAGATTTACTGGTGCTTCTGCGGCACTTGAGAACAGAAGATTTGTTGGGGGGGTTATTCGATATGCTATAGCAACGCTTCGTGCTGAGAATGATCCTACTTATGCAGTACGTGATGTAATTAAACGTCCTCGTGTCAATCATGCAAGAGCATTAACGAAAGAAGAACGATATAAAGCTAGAACAAGCCTACCTAAATACAATGGCACACAAACTGTAAAGAATGCAGGCTTTATCCTCTTATACACAATGCTACGTGCTGTAGAAATCAGGAAGATGCAATGGTCATGGGTAGACTTTGAATCAAGATT
>NZ_GG665957.1:22639-36002 GCF_000156555.1 Acinetobacter sp. ATCC 27244 | reverse complement strand
CATTTCCAATAGAAGTGATGAAGAAAGCTAGAATCCATGTATTGCCAATTTCAGATCAGGCATATAAGGTTTTGCGGCAGCAGTATGAAATATCAGGTGATAGCATTTTGGTGTTCCCTGCTATTTTTAGCAAAAAGAGTAGCGGGATGCTTTCACCATCAACTTTAAATAGCATGTTGGAGTATATCGGTCTTAAAGATGTAACTACTCATGATTTTAGAGCCACAGCATCAACCTTACTATATGAAAAAGATTATGAAGAAGCGTGGATAGAGAAACAATTAGCACATGCTGAATCTAATAAAACTAAAGCCTCTTATAATCATTCTAAGCATCTAAAACAAAGACGGAAAATGATGCAAGATTGGGCTGACATTGTTGACAGTTGGAAGACTGAAGAGAATATAAATGAAAAAAATAAATGCGTATGAAGTTAGGATATTGGCTGACTGGAGATTTTAAATAATTTGTATTAGCTCAAACCTAAGCTGACAGTTACCGATATTTGCTTTCGGATATGTCTGTGACTACATTTATAAAATACATGTATAAACAAAATGGCTTAGGCTAGATAGATCCAAAACAAAACAGAGTGATCACGACACATGGTTTCCACTCTACATTCCGTGATTGGTCAGCCGATAAAACGGATTATTCACGGGAAGTTTGTGAGCATGTACTTGCCCATAAACTTCCCGATGAAGTTGAAGCTTCTTACTTACGTGGAGGGTACCTTGAAAAACGTAAAGGTTTAATGGCTGATTGGACTGAATTCTGTTGTACACACTTTAACTAGACATCATAAAACGAATGCTTCAGCCTTAGATGGCTGAAGCATTCGTTTTAAAGGGAATTACACAGATTTTTTTACAGGCTCTGTACTCTTGATATTAGTTATACTTTTGACATTACTTGTTTTCTGGTTTAACACTTACGATTGTGTAAATTTCACCATCTGCTTTTAATTCAAAGTCAACTTTATCTCCTACAGTTAAACCATTTAATAAGGATGGGTCAGCAACTTTAAAGCCCATCTTCATTGCTGGCCAATTAATCGCAGGAATTGCTTCATGGTCGAGTGTTAAAATATTTTCATTCGTATCAATAGCAGTAATCACCCCAACGGCTTGAGCCGTTGTAGCGGTAGAAGACTCCTTATTCATCTGCTCCATAGGTGCGTCTGCTTTCTTCTGCTCTGATGCTTCATTTTTACTACATGCGCTTAATGCAGCAATAGTGGTAACAAGAGCAATAATTTTCATGAATTTCAACATAATAAAACCTCTTTAGACGAAATAATAAAACGATCAATGTGTTGATAGTTTTCTTTTGATTAAAAGCTGATATACAGCCGGGATAACAAACATTGACAGTAGAGGAGCTGAAATCATGCCCCCAACCATAGGTAAAGCAATACGGCTCATCAATTCAGAACCTGTCCCAGTCCCTAAAAGTATAGGAATTAAGCCTGCCAAAATGACGGCAACCGTCATGGCTTTAGGACGAACGCGTAGTACTGCTCCTGTTCGGATTGCATCATTGAGTTGTTGCTCCGTTAAGGATGTCGTTGAAGAAGATAGGTTTTGCTGTGCATGTTCAACTGCTTGCTTCAAATAGAACAACATGACTACACCAAACTCAGCAGCAACACCTGCAAGTGCGATAAAACCAACTGCAATCGCAACTGAAAAGTGAAAACCGCTCAAATACATGGCCCATATACCACCAATCAAAGCAAAAGGTAGCGTTGCCATAATCAGAACTGCATCTTGTACTTGTCTAAAAATCAAATAGAGCAGTAGAAAAATAATCATCAATGTAATTGGAATGATGACTTTTAAACGCGCATTAGCACGTTCCATAAACTCAAATTGCCCTGTATAGCTAATGCTCATGGCAGAGGAGCGTTTTACTTTTTGATCAATAGACTGCTTCAAATCTTGCACAACCGAAGCTAAGTCACGTCCCTGTACGTCTACATAAACCCAACCGCTTGGGCGAGCATTCTCACTTTTTAGCATTGGAGGGCCATCTGTAATTTGAATATTGGCAACACTACTTAATACAATTTGTTGTCCAGATTCAGTTACAATCGGTAAATTTCTCAAAGCTTCCAATGAGTCTCGAATCTCTCGTGGATAACGTACATTAATAGGATATCTTGCTAATCCCTCAACAGTTTCACCAATATTTTCCCCGCCAATCGCAGATGATACAATTTGCTGCACATCGTTGATATTGAGGCCATATCGTGCAGCCTGCATACGGTTAATATCGACATCAACATATCGACCACCTGTGAGTCGTTCAGCCAAAGCCGAGCTAACTCCGGGCACCTGTTTAGCCACTTGTTCAATTTGCTGTGCTACCCGATCAATATCTTGCAGATCATTTGCTGAAATCTTAATCCCGATTGGACTTTTCACCCCAGTTGCCAACATATCAATCCGGTTACGAATAGGTGGCACCCAAATATTCGTTAAACCCGGTACTTGAACTGCTTCATCCAGTTCTTTTACTAATTTGTCAGGTGTCATACCTGAGCGCCATTCAGACCGTGGTTTGAACTGAATCGTGGTTTCAAACATTACTAAAGGCGCAGGGTCTGTTGCTGACTCAGCTCTCCCTGCTTTACCAAATACTGTCGCAACTTCTGGAACCGTTTTAATCATTCGATCTGTTTGCTGTAACAGTTCTGAGGCCTTAGCTGCGGACAATCCTGGTAAAGCTGAAGGCATATACAGTAAATCACCTTCATCCATATTCGGTAGAAATTCTCCACCTAATCGAGTTAAAGGTAAAAGACTAATAAGGAAAATTAGCAACGCACCAAATAAAGTGGTCTTTGGATGAGCTAAAACCTGATCCAACATAGGTCGGTATATTTTGATGAGGAAACGGTTCAATGGATTACGCTGTTCTGAGGGTAATTTCCCGCGGATCCAATAACCCATCAAAACAGGAATCAGGGTAATGGATAAACCAGCTGCCGCTGCCATGGCATAGGTTTTGGTAAACGCCAGAGGCGAGAACAAACGTCCTTCTTGCGCCTGTAAAGTAAAAATAGGAATAAAAGATAAGGTAATGATAAGTAAGCAGAAAAATAAAGCAGGACCAACTTCACTGGCGGAACGGGCAATAATATTCCAGCGTGCTTGAGTTTCTAATACTTGATTGGGATGTTCATGCTGCCAAGTCTCTATATGCTTATGTGCATTTTCAATCATCACAACCGCTGCATCAACCATAGCGCCAATAGCAATGGCAATCCCCCCCAGTGACATGATATTGGCATTTAGGCCCTGATAGTACATGACTAAGAAAGCCGACAAAATCCCAAGTGGTAAAGAAACAATAGCTACCATTGCTGATCGTAAATGCCAGAGGAAAAGTCCACAGACTAAAGCCACGACAATAAATTCTTCAATTAATTTATGACTGAGATTCTCGACTGCCCGATCAATCAGTTTACTGCGATCATATACAGGAACAACCTGCACTCCTTTCGGTAAACTTTGTTGCAATTCAGCCAGTTTCGCTTTCACAGCAGTAATCGTTTCACGTGCATTCTTACCAGCCCGTAAAATCACAACACCACCAACAGTTTCACCTTGTCCATTCAGCTCAGTGATACCACGACGCATTTCCGGTCCGAGTTGAATTGTTGCAACATCACCTAAAGAAACAGGAACACCCAAACTATTTGTTCGTAGTGGAATCTGGCGAAAATCATCTAAAGTTTTTAAATAACCAGAAGCTCGTACCATATATTCCGTTTCAGCCATTTCAAGGACTGAACCACCAGTTTCCTGATTAGCCTTTTGAATCGCCTCAATGACATTGTTTTGTGTAACACCTAAAGCCGCCATTTTGCTTGGGTCTAAGACAACTTGATATTGCTTAACCATGCCCCCAATCGTGGCAACTTCAGCCACATTAGGTAATGTCTTTAGTTCATACTTTAAAAACCAGTCTTGTATGCTTCTCAGTTGTGCAAGGTCATGTTGTCCTGTTGGATCAACTAATGCATATTCATAAACCCAGCCAACTCCAGTAGCATCGGGTCCTAACGACGATTTTGCATTCGCAGGCATTTTTCCCTGAATCTGGTTTAGGTATTCCAATACACGAGAACGGGCCCAATAAAGATCGGTATGTTCATCAAAAATGACATATACAAATGAATCACCAAAAAAAGAATAACCGCGAACAGTTTTAACACCGGGCACCGATAACATGGTTGTTGTTAAAGGATAGGTCACCTGATTTTCAACAATTTGTGGTGCCTGACCGGGAAAATTAGTTCGGACAATCACTTGTACATCAGACAAATCTGGCAAAGCATCAACCGGTGTATTCTTTACAGCCCAAGTTCCCCAAGCTGCCAAAACTAAAGCTGCCAACAAAACAAATATGCGATTCGCAATTGAAAAACGAATAATACGAGCGATCATAATAGTTCTCCCGTTAGTTCTTCAAAGATGCCATAGACATCTTGGAAATGTCAGAAATAACGTAAGCATCTCCAACTTTTGTAAAACTAAAGTTGACCTGGTCACCTTGCTGAATTCGGGTAAATGGTTGTACGGGCTGTTTAAAGCTCATGGTCATAGCACCCCAACCCAACTCAGGAATAGCCTGATGTGAAATAGTAACTTCCTGAGCTGTGACTTTTTCAACTTTTCCAATGCCTTGATATTTTGATGTCTTAACTGCTTGAGAGGGGGTAATAGATTTTCCAGTATTCAGCTTATCCAATACGCCTTGCAAATTTGCTTCAGAATCAATCAGAAATTGTCCTGAAATCACTACTTTCTGACCAGCTTTCAACCCTTGCAGGACTGCAATTTTATTGCCATCACTTTGACCTAACTGTACAACAACAGGTTCAAAACGTCCTTGCTCATGCCCTACAATGACAACATTCCGAGTACCTGTCCGTATAACAGCTTGCTCTGGTATAACCAAACTGCTTTGGGGATTATTTATTATATTGACAGAAGCAAACATCCCTGGCTTAAGTTGACCACTAGGATTTGGTAATTCAATCCGAACTTTAATAGTTCTTGATGTTGTATCTAAGGTAGGCAAAATGTCGATAACTTTGCCAGTTACTTTTTTAGAAAAAGCAGCAAAATTGGCTTCTACACTCATACCTCGTTTGATTCCAGCAATTTGTCTTTCAGGAACGGCTGCCTCTAGCCAAATCGGGTTGATACCTTTAATTGTGGCCAAGGTTTGTCCCATAGCCAAAGCCATACCATTGCGGACTTCTAGTGAATCAATAAATCCACTAATGGGAGCTTGCAAAGTTATATTAGATTGCACTCGACGAGTTCGCTCAACTTGATGAATCACATTTTGTGGTATTCCTAAAAGCTGCAAACGTTGACGGCTTGCTTGAATAAGGGAACGATCTCCAGTACGGAGCACAGCTAAAAATTCAGTTTGCTCTCCAGTCCATTCGGGTATTGAAATATCAGCTATAGGGCTTCCTTCGGTCACCATATCTCCAACAGCATGCCCATACACTCGCTGAACAAAGCCACTTGCTCTAGTTTGTAAAATAGCTGTTTGCCGTTCATTTGCTTGTAATATGCCATTAGTAAACATGGCATTTCCAATTACAGCCTGTTCAACAGTGCCGTAACGGATGGCTAAATTTTGTTGAAGAGATGGATCTATTTTGACTGTAGGACGACTTTCATCCGTCATCGCAGTATTTTCGTCTGCATATTTAGGTACCAGTTGCATGTCCATAAAAGGAGACTTGCCTGGCTTATCAAAATGATGTTCTGGTTTCATTGGATCGTACCAATAAAGCACTTTAGCATCCTGCTTCTGGCTTACCAATGCCGATTGAGAACCCTCTTCCTGATGAGCAAACCAATATCCGGCACCGCCACCTACGACAAGACTAATTGTGGCAACTCCCATGACAGTCATTGCCAATTTATTTCTTAACATTATAGCTGCTCCTCAGCATGGTTTAAGGTCGGCTCTTCAAAGGCAAAATAAAGTTGTGCTGTTGTAATTGCTTGTTGTTGTTGAAGATCAATAAGTCGCAGCTGTTGTTCTAAAAGAGCTTGCCGGGCAGTAATGACATTGGACAAATTGCTTTTACCAGCTTGGTAGCTTGCCAACTGTAAACCCACTTTTTGTTTAGCGAGTGGAATACTTATTTGCATTGCACGTCTAATTTGCTGATCAAGCGCATCAAGATCAGATAACCCATCATCCAGCATGGTGAGATATTCACGGTATTGAACTTCTTGATCGGCAATGATCCGGTTTTGTTCGGCTAAAGCTGCCTGAATGAGGGGACCACTACGTTTTTTTGAAAATACAGGAAGCTCAGTTGTCAGTTGTACACCGATCATATCGCCAAACTCTGGGGCACGATGCCGGTATGCAAGCTCAATCCCCCAATCAGGCTTTTGTAAAGCTTGAGCTTGTTTCAATTTTGCTTCAGCAGTTTTCTTTTCAGCCTGAAAAGCTTTTAATTCAGGATGCTGATGCAAGTGATGATACAGCTTTGATGTATCAAGATGGATGGATGGAGCTTGGTCAGGTAAGGTTTCAATTTGAGTAAGGTTTTCGGTAGGCTCTGCACTGATCAAGCGATGCAACTCTAGCTTGGCTTTATTTAAATCACGAAGCAAATCATCCTTCTGGTCAAGCAATACCGTGGCTTCTTGTTTTGGATCAAGTGCATCAGCAACCATTGTCCGACCAGAGGTGACCTGTGTTTGGGTCATCTGAGAAAGTAATCGATTCTCTGAAAACAGTTCATCGTATAGCGCCAATTTACGCTCAAGATAAAAACGTTTAAACCAAGCAGATGCAACTTTTTGACGTAACTCAATACGTAGAATCTCAGTTTGAGCAGTGACTGAACCCAATTCAGCTTTTGCTAACTCGACCTCGGCTTGTCTTTTGGCGCGGTTTGGAAAATCTTGCATAACGCCAATTTTCTGCATGGTCATGCCATCTTGTGTGACTGACCATGACGCATCACCAGATATAGGATAATTCTCCAAACCGACAAATAATTTAGGGTTGGGTAAAATACCTGAAGCTAAAACTACATTCTCAGCCCCTTCAATTTGGGCACTATTTACTCTTAAAGTTGGAGCATATTGCTCAGCAAGCTTCAAAGCTGTATCCAAAGTCAGTGGCTGGGCATAGACTTGACCATAGACTAGAGAAAAACAGATCACACCTATCGGCCATCTCACCCTGCGAGATAGCTTTTCTTTATAAAATTTCATATTTTTAGCTCTAAAATGATATACACGCGCACGCGCAGAACATCCATAAAAAATGCTATGAATGACGAAGAATTATCAAATTAGTTAGAGCGTGGGGGCTTCCATAAATTGGAAGGATCAGATGAGGTGAAATTTTGATTTAATGGAGAAAAAGCAGACTGTTCCACAGGGGAAGAAACCATAGATTGCAAAACACCTAGTGCTGTAGATGTATATGCAATTTTAGAAAATGACATAATACAATCTTGCTTAGACATACATGATGGATCATGTAATTGCTTCTTAATCTTTAGTTCAGCTTTCATACAATCCATGTGCATAGCACTTGCTTTTTCATGATCTTCAGAATTCATCATTTGCATGGGTTGCATATCTTGAGATGACATTAAACATGGACTATGTACAGATGCAGCTGCTGCTGCCGATCCTACGATGAGGATAGCAAATGATAAAAACAGCGAAAGGCATGTTTTTAACCAGTGCATAATGTCATGACCAAAATTTAAGCTTTTTTAGTTTTACAGATTCTTAGTAAAATAACAATCCTATAATTAATTTAAATAATTACTTAGACAAGAGCATGGTTGTTGATATGAATCAACAACCATGCTCTAGATTAAAAACGACTCACAACTTGATAAGTTATGAAAGAGAATAAGTAGGCCAACGAGAAAAGATAGATGGCCATTATGGTTGGCTGTTTCCAACTCCCTGTTTCTCTTCTGATAGTTGCCAATGTTGCTAAACAATGTGGAGCAAAGATAAACCAAACCAATAGTGACATCCCTGTCGCTAGTCCCCATCCATCAGGACCCGATATTTGAGATAATAAGGTTTGGGTAACTGCATTCTCATCACCAGACATTGCATAGATTACCCCTAATGCAGCAATAATCACTTCACGAGCTGCCATGGCAGGAATCAAAGCAATACAAATTTCCCACGTAAATCCAATCGGAGCAAATATTGGATGGATTAGATGTCCTAACTGTCCAGCAATACTATAATTGATTGGTGGCATTGTTGGGTTATCAGGTGGTAATGGGAACGTTACCAAGAACCATAATAAAATAGAAAGTGCGACAATAATTCCACCAACTCTTTTTAAGAATATAGTCGCTCTATCATAAAGCCCCAAAGCTACATTTCGAACATCTGGAATACGGTATGTAGGTAATTCAAAAATGAAAATACTTTCAGTTTTATCTTTTCTTACTAATTTCAGGAATAAAGAAACCAATAAAGCGGATACGATTCCTGACATGTAAAGCCCGAACAGAACTAGACCTTGTAAACTGAGCCAACCATAAACCAACTTGTTTGGAATGAATGCAGCGATCAGCAAAGCATATACAGGTAATCGTGCAGAACACGTCATCAAAGGTGCAATCATAATCGTTGCCAAACGATCTCTTTCAGAACTGATACTCCGTGTTGCCATAATTCCTGGGATGGCACAGGCAAAGCTTGAAAGCAACGGAATAAATGAACGCCCACTTAAGCCTGCTTTAGACATCAGTTTATCCAACAAAAAGGCAGCTCTAGGTAAGTAACCTGATTCCTCTAAAACTAAAATAAAGAAAAATAAAATAAGAATTTGAGGCATATAGGCAAGCACACTACCTGCACCCGCAATCACACCGTCAACAATCAAACTTCTTAGAAGTTGGTGCGAAATTAAAGGTCCAACAGCCCCACTAAACCATGTAATCGAATTTTCAATAAATGCAATGAAGGGTTGTGCCCAAATGAAAACAGCCTGAAACATTACAAACATGGTAAAGGTCAATATTAATAATCCAAAAAATGGATGTAAGAATATTTTGTCTAAGAAAGCCGTTCGTTTATCACCATTATCATTCTTCAATATGACCTGTTTTGTAATATCTTTGATTTGGTCGAAATGATTTAGATCAGAATGATAAGGGGAAATAAACAAATTTTTTTGGTCTAACTGCGTTAATAAACCCTGAATCCCTTTTGTCTTTACAGCTATCGATTCAACAACAGGAATACCTAAGAGCTGAGATAATTTTGATGTGTCAATCGAGATACCACGTTTTCTAACCTCATCCATCATGTTAAGAACAAGTAACATTGGTCTGTTTAAAGCTCTGACTTCAAGTACAAGACTTAAATGAAGATGAAGATTCGTAGCATCCACAACACATACAAAAATATCAGGTATAACTTCACCTTTTAACTCGCCAAAACAGACTGCTCTAGTTACTTCTTCATCTAAACTACTTGGCTTTAAACTGTAAGTCCCAGGTAAATCCAGTACTCGAACGGTATCACCAGATGGCAGTTTAAAAAATCCCTCTTTCCGTTCTACCGTTACCCCAGCATAATTTGCAACTTTTTGACGAGTCCCTGTGAGGGTGTTAAAAAGTGATGTTTTACCGCAATTAGGATTACCAACAAGTGCAATATTTTTAGTGTCCATTGGTAATCTCTACAAAAATTCGTTCTGCTTCATTTTTTCTTAAGGCGAAACGCGAGGTTTCGATTTGAACCAACACAGGATCACCACCAAAAAGCCCTTTCGCAAGCACTTGTAAGGATTCACCTACTCTAAAGCCCAGCAGTTCTAAACGCTCCAGAACAGGATCATTTTTATCTTGATACTGTTCACCCTTTTTAAGATCAATGATTTTTACAGTCTGGTCTTGCTTTACTTGAAATAAATTCATTGTCAGCACCCTACTTCAACGCCAAAATTTTTCGAGCGCCATTCAGTACAAACAGTGAAACAAGAATACCAATAATCAAATCTGGGTAAGCTGAACCAGTCCATGCGACAAGCACACCTGCTAAAATAACCCCCATATTTACTATTACGTCATTAGCTGAAAAGATCCAACTCGCTTTCATATGGGCTCCGCCATCTCTATGCCCAGAAATGAGATACAAGCACGTCACATTGGCAATAAGTGCTAAGAAGCCAATAATGATCATCAAATCTGACTCTGGTTCACTACCGAACATGAAACGTCTGACAACATCAATAATAACGATCAAAGCTAATAAAAGTTGAATCCATCCTGCAAAATGAGCTGCTTTTAATTGGTATTTAGCCGCTTTCCCTACCGCGTAAAGTGCTATACCGTAAACGGCCGCATCAGCAAACATATCAAGAGAGTCCGCAATGAGCCCCGTCGATGCGGCAATAATTCCACTTATGAACTCAATAAAAAAAAGAACACCATTAATCGCTAGTAATAATTTAAGGACTTTCGCCTGCTTAGTCGGATCTGGTGTTTCAGGCAATTCCCCAGTGGCTTTTACTGTTTCCACGAGCTTTGCACCAAAACCTAGGGCTTCAAGTTTTGTGGTAATTTCATTAATCCCATTTGTATGGAAAACAACTAACTGTCTTTGTGCCAAATCAAATGATAAACCTTTAACTTCATGCATGGGAGAAAGAGCCATTTTGACCATTTGCTCTTCTGCCGAACAATCCATCTTTGGAATCAGAAAAGTACTGGCTTCTTGTGCTTGCTCTTTATTTTCATAAGCTTCAGTTTTATTTAATTTTGCTCCAAATCCAAGAGCTTCAAGTTTTGCAGTGATTTCATTATTTTCACCATTATGCAGAACTTTTAGGTTTCGTTTTGGCAAATCAAATACCAGCCTCTTAACATCTACTAATGAAGATAAAGTCATCCGAACCATTTGTTCCTCTGCGGAGCAATCCATTTTCGGGATGTTATAGTCACTGATGAAAGTCGCAGTATCTTTACTCCCCCGAATCGTTTCAGGTGAAGTTATCGAATCCGAACCACAACATGAATTCGACTGCGTAGAACATTGCTGGTTACTACCGCAGGTATCTTTTTCATCAGGGTTAGGTCCATGTTGTACTTCGTTACCACAACAAGAACTCTTACTTTTTTCAGTAGCTAAACCTTTACTCTTACAAGAATCTGTTTCTGATTCATTTTGTTTTTGCTTAGTGTCTTCACAAGAACTTTCTTGATTACAACCGCAACCACTCATTGATGTGCCTATAGTCATATCTTCACGTATTGCATATTAAAATCCCTATAGCTACTATAGAGTCAATAGATTAGGTGACTTGAAATGAACTTAAAAATTGGTGAATTATCCCAGCTATCTGGTTGCCCTGTTGTTACAATACGATTTTATGAAAAAGAAGCTTTATTACTAGCCCCTAATCGTTCGGAAGCTAATTATCGACTTTATAACAAAGACCACTTAGAGCGGCTTCTATTTATTCTTAATTGCCGAACTTTGAATATGAGCTTGGACGAAATTAAAATTTTATTAGCATACAAAGACAAACCTTGTGGAAACTGTAATTCTATTAACATCTTAGTTGATAAACATATTCATCAATTAGAACAAAATATCCAAAAACAGATTCAGCTTAAGCAACAACTTTCTGATTTAAGAAGTAAATGCTCTGGTTTTTTGGAAATTAACTCTTGTAAAGTACTTGAAGGGTTATCCGTAAGTTTAAAATAATTAAGAATGAACAATGGAATATCACCATTATTCATTCTTAATGAAATATTTAGAAAACTAATTCAATACCTGCCCCGTATAACCACCCCTTTTCAGAATCTGTAGCTTCTTGAAAAGGAGTTGATTTTTGTCCTTTCTCATATTGATAAGCTATATCAACAAATGGTCTAATACGTTTGCTAATCTCATAACGAGTTTTAATACCTGTCTTCAATTCTGACAATCCCGTCCTTGATGCAAAGTCGGAATTATCATTAAAGACAACATCTGCTTCAATATATGGCTGAGTAATCAACTTTTGAGTGAGTAATAAATCACGGTCGAAATCAAAACTAGCTCCCCAGAAGTTGTCTTTTCCACCATAAAGGTAAGCTTTGGTCTCAAAGAAATAAGGAGCAAGACCTAATATACCAACAACACCATCGACTCGATCGCTGTTCTTGTTATTTTTATCCTCGCTGTATCTTAGACCAGCTTGTACATCCCAAAATGCTGCAACATTTCTACTGTAAAGAGCTGATACATCATATTTGGGGTCATTACTCTCCGCTTTATTCATATTAGCTTCAACAAACATTCGATTTTCATCTGTTCCAATCAATGTTTCGAAACTCGAACCTAAACTGCCTTTACCATCTTTATCAACTATCCACTCATTGGAAAATTTAGTTGTTTGGTAAATCTGCCCACCATGCTCGTTCAGATGTTTATCATGATTTTGGCTAAGAGCTAATTTGCCTTTTGAAGTACTTTGAGCAGCATTACGTTCAACATAGCCTAATCCTCCAGCTTCTTTTAAAAGCACATTCATACTTGACGTACTCTTATTTAGATTTTCAGTCGAATTATCATTAGCAAATGCCATACCTGCTAAACCAATTAAAGCAACTGATAAAAGTGTTTTTGAAAAAAGTTTTTTAGTGGTTTGCATGTTGATTCACTCCCTTATCATTTGCATGGGGTTGGGCAACGATACTTTTTGAATCAACATCATTGCTATCTACATTTGCCACAATGAGTTTGTTCATCATTCCAGCTGCCATGTGATATAACAAATGGCAGTGGATAGCCCATTCACCTAATTCATCAGCAGTAAGTAAAGTTGTAACTGTTTTCCCTGGTGGCACAATGATCGTGTGTTTATTTGGCATATTACTTGGATCTTGACCATTTTCAAGCTGCATAAACATACCGTGCAAGTGCATTGGGTGAGCCATCATACTGTCATTCACAAATTTCAAGCGTATACGTTCCCCATATTTCACTTTGAATGGTTCTGTTTCATTAAACTTCTTACCATTAATTGTCCAAATGTAGCGCTCCATATTCCCACCAAGACGGATTTCCATTTCACGTTCAGGGGCACGAGTATCTGGTTGAGGGTTTAAAGATTGTAAATCACTATACTGGAGTGCTTTTTGACCAACGGGTGTTGAAGCATTTGCCCATCCAAATACGGTATTATCATTCTTGTCTGAAGCCGACTTAACAGTAGCGCTATTCATCGGCATATCATGATTCATACCTTTCATAGAAGACATATCGTGATTCATGCCTTTCATAGAAGACATATCGTGATTCATGCCTTTCATAGAAGACATATC
>NZ_GG665957.1:13713-21895 GCF_000156555.1 Acinetobacter sp. ATCC 27244 | reverse complement strand
ATCATGATTCATATCTTTCATTGAAGACATATCATGATCCATACCTGTCATAGATGACATATCGTGATCCATGCCTTTCATTGAAGACATGTCATGATCCATACCTTTCATCGAAGACATGTCATGATCCATACCTTTCATCGAAGACATGTCGTGATTCATGCCCTTCATTGAAGACATATCGTGATCCATGCCCGCCATAGACGACATATCATGCCCCATCCCCATATCTTCCATAGTTAATAAAGAACGAGGACGTGACTTCGGCATTTTGATTTGATTTATTGGAGGAGTATTTTCATCATGTAATGAACCAACTGAAAAGCCACTCCTATCAATTGATTCTGCTTCAATTTGATAATTTGATTGTTTAGGTTCTACGATGACATCATACGTTTCAGCCGTTCCTATTCTGAATTCATCAACAGGAACAGGTTTCACTGGCTGCCCATCTGCACTGACTACCGTCATTTTCAAGTTAGGGATTCTGACGTCAAAGAATGACATTGCTGAGGCATTAATGAACCGAAGACGTACTTTTTCACCCGTCTTAAAATTACCAATCCAATTTTGTTCTGGAGTCTTACCATTCATCAAAAAAGTATATTTTGTCACATCAGACATATCAGTCTTGAGCATTCGCATCTGGTTCCACATCGAACGGTCTTGCCATGTTGCTTTTAAACCATCTTTTTTAATTTGTTTAAAAACATCAAAAACAGTTTCACGACGGTTCTGATAATAGTCAGCTTCTTTCTTTAGATTATTCATGATTTTATCACTAGTTGAATCATGAAAATCTGAGAGCAATACAACATAATCCTTATCTGTTTTCTCATCTACAGTTAAAGGTGTCCTATTTTTTGGGTAAATGACTAACGGACCATACAAGCCCTCTTGCTCTTGACCTTTACTATGCGAATGATACCAATAGGTACCATTTTGGCGTACCTTAAACTTATATTCATAGGTCTTACTAGGAGCAATACCATCAAACTGATTAAATCCAGGTACTCCATCCATGATGCCAGGCAAAATTAAACCATGCCAATGAATAGAAGAATCTTGGTTTTTTAACTTGTTATGGACACGAATAATCGCCTCATCACCCTCTTCAAATTCAAGAAGGGGGGCCACAAATTTGCCATTTACTGTGATTCTCTTTAAAGGCTTTCCAGTTATATTTACTGTTTGCTCAGCGATGGTTAAATCATATTCTTTAACAGCAGCCATCACCCAAGTCGACGAAAATAAACCAATTCCTATTAGGAGGACATGACTTAATTTTTTAGACATTTATTTCACCTATCTAATATTTAGTTAAAAGGCAAAGTAGTTTCTCGACTTCTTTGCCTTCGATCTCTTTTATCGTATTAATTATTTGACATATTCATTTTGGAGTGATCCATGTCGCCCATTTTAGAGTGATCCATGTTCATCATCTTAGAATGATCCATCTGGGACATATCACTCATTTTACTGTGATTATGCTGGGCCTTCTCATCACCCTTCATATCACAAGGTTTTTGACATTTCTCTTGAGCTTTTGAATTAGCTTTAACCTCTGTAGTAACTGTATTCGCTTGTTTAGTTTCTGCTGCCCAAGATTGAGTTCCTGCAATTAAAGCACCAGCACACATAAGAGTTGTTAAAGTACGACGAAATAGAACTTTCATTTTTTGCTCCGAAATTAGCTTATATGGATACATTAAAGGCCAGCACCAAACATCTATATGACATGAAAATGACATTTTTGTAATCTACAAAGAATCACGTATTTATAACGTTATTATATTCTTAATGAGTGATATTGGATTTTTATCAATGAGAATCTTACTAGTTGAAGATGAACAAAAAACTGGTGACTACCTTAAACAAGGTCTATCTGAAGCTGGGTATATTACGGATTGGGTCACAGATGGATTATCAGGTAAACATCAAGCACTTTCCGAAGAATATGACCTCATCATTTTGGACGTTATGTTACCAAAATTAGATGGCTGGAATATCATTTATGATATTCGCAAAAGCGGAAAGACAATGCCTATTCTATTTCTTTCAGCGCGTGATCAAATTGAAGATCGAGTTAAGGGATTAGATTTGGGAGCTGATGACTACCTCGTAAAACCTTTTGCTTTTGCTGAGTTATTAGCACGCATTAAAAGCTTACTCCGACGGGGACAACAAAAAGAAGATAGTAACCTTATTACAATTGCTGATCTTGAACTTGATCTTCGTAAACGCCGCGTCACTCGCGCTGGGCAACGTATTGACTTAACAGCTAAAGAATTCGCGCTGATGGAATTATTTATGCGTAGACGTGGTGAAATTTTACCTCGCGCACTCATAGCTTCTCAAATTTGGGATATGAATTTTGATAGTGATACCAACGTCGTAGAAGTCGCTATTAAACGTTTGAGAAGTAAAATTGACAGTAACTTTAGCCCTAAGCTAATCCAGAACATACGGGGAATGGGTTATGTTCTAGAGGTTGAAGATGACTCGTAAATTGTTTAATGCAATCAGCTTTCGTATAGCTATTATTTTTTCTCTATCTACCGTAATCATTCTAATGATTATGGGACTAGTTATTCATCAACTCGTAATGCATCATTTCGAAGCTCAAGACCGAACTCAATTAGAAGGTAAAATTCAACTTATAGAGAATCTATTAGAACAGAATCCTTCTAATTCTCAAGAATTGAATTTATATTTAAAAGATGCCTTAGTTGGTCATCATGATCTAATTGTTCAAATTGAACGACCAACGGGTCAAATTATTTTTAGTTCAGCACCATCCACCATTCATACCCAAACACTCAATAAATCAAAACGAAAGCCTTGGGTTGAATGGAGCATTCAAAATAAAACCTACCGTGGTTTAATTTATACAAAGTCTTTTAATCATCAAGACTCAATTATGTCAGCTCAAATTGTCGTTGGCATCGATACTTCTGAGCATCTACATTTCTTAAATAACTTTAGACGTCAACTTCTATACATTGGATTTGTGGGTACAATTTGTTTAATGTTCTTAGGGTGGTTCGCAGCATGGCGAGGGTTACGCCCAGTTCAAAAAATGGCAAAAGTGGCAGAAGGTATATCTGCTCAACATCTTTCTGAACGCTTAGAAGTCGAAAACACGCCAACAGAGCTTAGATCCTTAGCCATAGCTTTTAACGATATGTTAGATAGACTGGAATCTGCTGTAGAGAAATTATCAGACTTCTCATCTGATCTTGCTCATGAAATTCGCACACCTATTAATAATTTGATGACTCAAACCCAAGTATGTTTATCCCGTAGTAGAGATATCAATACTTATCAGGAAGTTCTCTTTTCTAACTTAGAAGAGTTTGAACGTTTAGCTCGGATGGTTTCAGATATGTTATTCCTTGCCAAAGCCGAACACGGTTTGCATTTACCAAACTTACAAAGAATTGATTTGGTCAAAGAAATTTCAGCTTTATTTGACTTTTATGATGCTATTGCTTCTGAAAAGAAAATGACTTTAGAACAAACTGGTCTAGGTTATGTAAATGGCGATCCTTCAATGTTACGTCGAGCACTCAGTAATCTATTATCAAATGCGATCAAATATGGAAAAACAGATTCAGTGATCAAAATCAATTGCCAACAAAGCTTTGATAAAACTGTTTTTACAATTGAGAATGAAAGCTCACCTTTATCATCAGACCAGCTAAATCGATTATTTGACCGTTTTTATAGAACAGATGCTTCCAGACAGCGAGTTGAGGAAGGTACTGGCTTAGGGCTAGCAATTACCAAATCCATTCTTGATGTACATGGCGCAACAATTAGAGCAGACTATCATAATGGCCGCATAACTTTTAAAATTATTTTTAAAAATTAATCACTTATATAAAAATAAACAACTACTGACTACTCATCTTTAATAGTTAAAAATAATGAGTAGTCAGAAAAACTTAGTTTTGGCTACGTAGTCGTAAAGCATTACCAATGACTGATGCTGAACTTAGACTCATTGCTAAGGCTGCGATCATAGGAGAAAGTAACCAGCCAGTAAATGGATATAAAATACCCGCTGCTAAAGGAATACCTAAAGCATTATAAAGAAATGCGAACATAAGGTTCTGCTTCATGTTTTTAATAGTTGCTTCTGATAATGAACGAGCAATCTCTATACCGCGTAAATCACCTTTTACCAAAGTAACTTGTGCACTATTCATTGCTACATCTGTTCCTGTACCCATTGCAATTCCGATATCAGCCTGAGCTAAAGCTGGGGCATCATTGATCCCATCACCAGCCATCGCAACCACTCTTCCTTCTTTTTGCAATTTCTTAACCAATTCTAATTTATCTGCGGGTTTAACCTCACCATAAACCTCATCAATACCTAATCTAGCGCCAACAGACTTAGCTGTTGTTAATCCATCACCAGTAGCCATTACGATTCTTAGACCGGAATCTTTTAATGAAAGAACAGCCTCAGGTGTACTTGCTTTGATTGGATCTGAAACAGCTATTAACCCTATCAGTTTTCCATCCACAGCTAAATGCATGACACTTGCACCTTCGGCTCTTAACTTTTCAGCTTCGGGAACAAATGCTTTAACTGATATTCCCAGCTGTTCCATTAATGCTGTATTACCAAGAGATAATTGTTGTCCATTTAACTCTCCTTTAACACCAATCCCAGAGCCAGATTCAAAAGATGTTGGTCTAGACAGTACAAGATCTCTTTCACGGGCAGCACGTACGATTGCATCAGCTAAAGGGTGTTCACTCCCCTGATCCAGACTAGCTGCTAACCGAAGTACCTCATTTTCTTCATAGCCCGAAAGAGCGATAACCTTATCGAATGAGGGTTGGCCTTCAGTTAAAGTACCTGTCTTATCAATAATTAAAGTATCAATCTTACGTAAATTTTCTATTGCAGCTGCATCACGAAAAAGTACACCATTCGATGCACCACGACCTGTTGCCACCATAATTGACATAGGTGTCGCTAAGCCTAAAGCACATGGGCAAGCAATAATTAACACTGCGACAGCATTAATTAACCCGTAAACCCAACTAGGCTCTGGGCCAAATACCCCCCAACCAAAAAATGTAAGCACAGAAATAGCAATAACTACCATAACAAACCAACCTGCAACATGATCTGCCATTCTTTGCATCGGCGCTTTAGAACGTTGAGCTTGCGATACCATTTGTACGATCTGAGACAGTACCGTTGAAGATCCAACCTTTTCTGAACGCATTACTAATGAACCATTCATATTTATTGTTGCACCTATTACTTGATCGCCTTCACGTTTTGTAACGGGAACAGGTTCTCCTGTTAACATTGATTCATCAATAGAACTTGACCCTTCAGTAACAACTCCATCAACAGGGACCTTTTCACCTGGTCGTACTCGGAGCAAATCTCCAACATGTACATGGGAAAGAGGAATATCTTCTTCTTTACCATCGTCATTTATTTTTCTTGCAGTCTTAGGTGCTAGCCCAAGTAAAGATTTAATTGCTGCCGAGGTCTGTGATCGAGCTTTCAACTCAAGAACTTGGCCTAATAAGGTCAGCGAAATAATGGCTGCTGTGGCTTCGAAATATACAGCGACACGTCCCATAGAAACAAAAGAGTCTGGAAATACTTGTGGAGCCAAAGTTCCAATGAGGCTGTATATAAATGCGGCACCAGTACCAATTCCAATTAAGGTCCACATATTCGGACTACGATTTAAAACTGATTGCCAACATCTAACAAAAAATGGCCACCCTGCCCAAAAAACGATAGGTAATGTAAGAATGAGTTCAATCCAACTCTGTATCTTCATATCAAATAAATTCAGCTGATGCCCAAACATGGCTAAAAATACAACGATAAGAGTTAAAGGTAAGGTATACCAAAATCGTCTTTTAAAATCTTTTAGTTCAGGGTTTTCGTCAGCTTCATCCAGATTTGGAAGTAAAGGCTCTAAAGTCATACCACATTTAGGACAATTCCCAGGGTGATTTTGTTGAATTTCGGGATGCATCGGACAAGTGTAAATAGTAGAAGTATTCACATTTATCGGCTGATCAACCACAATTGAATTTATCCCAATCTCTTTTGGATTAGTCGCTTTTGCTAGTTTATTAATATAAAAAGCAGGATCATTCTTAAACTTTAACCAGCAATTTTCACTGCAAAAATAGAAAGTTTTACTGTCAACTTTTTCATAAAATTGAGATGTTTCTTTTACTGCCATGCCACAGACAGGATCAGTAAGTGTATTTTTATCTTCGTGATGATGATGGTCCATACAACCTCCTTCATATTTAATTTTAAAAGTAATAAATTGATTAAAACGTAAATAATTTCCTATTACTTGATCATTAGATAAGCGAAATTTTCTTTATAGTCAGTGTAGCACTTGTGACTTTTCAATTTTTAAAATGACAAAAATGTAATTTTGAAGTCATCGGAGTGTTTCTATCTTTCTTTGATAATAGGATTACAAAGTTGGTGACCAAGCTATCAATCAATGAATTTCATTCGGTCATTACTGGGCCCAAGATTAATTTAAAGAGGATGAAGAAATGAAAATTTTTCAAAATAAAATGTCAGCTCTACGTAACACTCTCGTAGGTGCAACACTGATTGTTACTGCTTCAAGTGCATTTGCACACGTGAAACTTGAAAGTGCAATTCCTGCGATCAATGCTTCTGTAGCAAGTCAACCAAAAAACATAACACTCAATTTTGGTGAAGAAGTAATGCTAATGAACGTTAAGTTACTCGATGCCCAACGTAAGGACATCCCTTTGAACTACCAAGTAACTCATGATATGAAAAAATCATTTGAAGTAGTTGTTCCTAAACTAAAAAAAGGAAAATATACAGTGGTTTGGACCACAATGGGTACCGATGGTCATAACATGAATGGTGAATATAATTTCACTATTAAATCAACAAAATAACAATGAGTGAAAATAGTCAACATGCCAGCAGCTTGCTGGCATGTTGCTATAATAAAGGGAGAAAAATATGATTCCTGAGACTTGGATATATGCAACATGGTTGGTTAAAGTCATTTTATATTTAGGGATTGCATTTGTTATTGGCGGTGCTTTCTGCTATTTCTTACTTGGACGTTATGTTGAAATCAAGGAGACTATTCTAAAATACATGACTATTGGTACAGGTTTAGGCCTTTTTGCAAGTGTTCTCGGTTTCTTCATTCTTATAGGAAGTTTTGCCAACACTGGCCTTTCAGGTATGTGGGATAACAACTATATAAATATACTAGTCAATACTCCTACTGGACATGTCTATATCATTCGATCAATCAGTTTTGCACTTTTACTCATATTTATGATAGTCAAACTTAGCAAAGGGATGATTGATATTTCCAAAACTGAAGGAGCAATCTTTACCATACTGCTCACACCAATCATTTTAAGTTTTTCACAACTCGGACACGTTACGAATTTATCCTTATTCGCTCAAGCTTTATTATCAATACATGTACTTGTAATGTCCTTATGGATGGGATCGCTTTATCCATTATGGAAAACAAGCAAAAAAATTAATGGCTTACCACTTAAAGAACGTATGCATCTATTTGGGCAAATAGCAGCCTTTATTGTAGGAATACTCATCGCTTGTGGTCTTAGTATTGCTTTATTACTCTTTAAAGATTTTAATACTCTAATCAATACACCTTATGGGCATGGATTTATTATTAAAATATTATTTGTCCTAAGTATTTTATTGTTAGCAGCCTTTAACAAATGGTATTTCACACCTCGCTTACAAGACCCGAAATCTGCGAAACAATTGGGCTATGCCATTTTATTTGAAATGTCATTAGGCCTATCAATTCTTTTAGCCACTGGTTATATCACCACTGTAGTCGGTATTGAGTAAAAAAAGGATCACGCTATGACTTCATGGATGAAGTACAATTTATTATTTCTCATGTTTTTTAATACGATATCTTGGGCTGAACCTAGTACTTCAAAAACGATTCGCTCCTTAGATGATACTGAATTATCTAATATCACTGATCATAACCATGGCGATACCAAAGTTGATGAGAATAAAGATGACCATCATTCCAAAGATAAACAACTACGTAATGAGGATAGTAGACAACAAAAAGTTATAAATGGATTAATGTTACAAAAGCCTAACGTACTACCGCCCTCT
>NZ_GG665957.1:11831-12759 GCF_000156555.1 Acinetobacter sp. ATCC 27244 | reverse complement strand
CTCCAAATAAACGATACTTAAGTAATGTTTATTGATTCAATAAGTAGTTCAAATTTTTTAATAAAAAATAGTAGCAATATTACTGTTGGGGGCTTCTTAGCCCCCAACAGTATTTAATTCAGAGCTTGAACCGACTGCTGCAACCCTTTCTGAATATCCTGAGCATGGCTCAAGTCATGCATTTGCTGATTCTGCTCTGATTTCGATTCCTCCGTGTAAAACTCCTCAACAATATCCAGCCCCTCCTCACCTCCCACCTCAAAGCTAGCATTGCCATAGCCCTGCCGTGCCACATGATCTAAAGCTTCCTGATAAAACCCTGCTGCCTTACTTGTTTCATCAATCTGTTTGGCTGACGTAATTGCCTCCTGTAAATTGATTCCATCACGTAAAGTTAAATCCACGTAATAGATCGGAGTACGATAACTTTGCGTGGTGCTTTTACCTCGTAAAGTCAGTTGCAATGGCAGACATGAAAGTAAATCACCTGAAGCCGAGCTGTAATAACGTAATCGTGCTGCTAAGGTACGAATACTATTAAAGCCTGTGGTTCTAAAGATGAAGGTGCCGAACTCATCCGATTCATCTAAATTGACGTAAAGTCTGCCATAAGGCTTACACAGTCCGCCTTGTGCCAAGGGACATAAATCAGGGGATGGACATGGATGTTGTTCAATGCCATTTTGTCCAAGTCGTTGGCAAGTTTCTCCATTGCCTGAACAGATTAATCGCCCTGTTTGTCTATCAAATAAGCTGTACTCAGCGCGTAGGTTTAGTTCGGGATCATTGAAGATCATCCGCACTGGAATGCTTCTGAGTTTTTGATTGGGTGCTTTGGCACGTAGTTGTTCATCCAAGGGATGCTTAATCCATCCGTCTTTTCCTTGAATTTGGCTGGTAATGGTAAATTGGTCATCTTTTTCAGGGT
>NZ_GG665957.1:2176-11029 GCF_000156555.1 Acinetobacter sp. ATCC 27244 | reverse complement strand
GGGAGTCGTTTGCCATTCTTTTCGACAATTTTGCCGATGCTAATACGACCTAAAACGGGTGGTGTAATTGCTAAGCCTTTAATCATGGTGATGTCCTCTTTATAGCTGTTTAAAATTTTGGGCATAAAAAAATCCCATACCTGTTGAGGTATGGGATCGGGTTGTTTGACGTGGCTCTGGTGGTTGATACGTTTGTTTAAGAAAGAAATGCTGGATATACGTATCTGCTCTATCCACCATTCGGATAAATCTGAAATCTTCGTGTCCCGACTTTGGTTTGCGGGAACTGCTGTAGATATTCAGGATGTTGTTTCAGTAACGCTTTACTATTTAAGGTGGTTGAGTCTTGTGTCTTCTTCCACGTCACTGAGCCTCCTGTAAATACCGCACGTTCCGCATCTTTCATTAGCATCTGTATTTGATGTTTGAGTTCATCGAAATACTGTTGATGTTGTTCAAGTCTGTGTCGCTCTTCTAACAGTTGATTAAAGAGGTAATTGGCTTGTTCGTTTTGGCTGAGGTCTTCTACAGTTAATGGAATTTGTTCAGGATAGAGTTGCTGTAGTGCTTTAGCTGCTGAATCAGAAGCATCGACACTCGGTGGAATACCTGACTCGACACATTGCCAGAAGTGACGCTCCGCATTGATGATGTGCTGGATCACCGTTTCATTACGGGTCACTTTATAGATTTTAGTTTCATGTCCACAGATCAAGGCACAGATATGTGCAGCTTGTTTGCCTGTCACCGCCAGTTGATGTTGCACTTGGCACAGCACATACAGTGGTACACCATCTCGCCAAAGTTTTGCACCATATTCTCCAACGGTTTTACATTCCAAGATTTGCACATCGGGGTTGCCTACCACGGCATAGTCTAGATTGGCGAGCATAAAGTGCTTGTCTTCATCAGGGTGTTGTAATACTGCATTGACACGACGGACTTTATTATTGGTATGCATGCTGTAGTATTCAGCCACCAAAGGTTCAAGTTGTTTACCCCAGTACAACGGTGCATAGCCTGCACTTTCATCTTCAATGTTTTGTTGCATCCGACCCGTTTTGATCATCCACAGCTCTAGCATCGACATATAGGGATTCAGTCCGCAAGCGGTTGCAGCATCACTGCTACCGATGCCCTGTTTGCGGATTTCAAGCCATTGTTGATAGTTGAGTTGCTTAGTGTTGGCAAGCCGTTTAGCTGCGGGTGTTTTGCTTTTCCTCGGCTGTTTATTTTGGGAATGTTGAGCTGAATTACGTTTGGTTCGGGTGCCGACTTCGACTTGTTGAGTGGATGGATTGATATTCGGTGAGTAGGCTTGTAATGGGGGTTGGTTTAGTGCATTTTGAATGTGATGATGACTATTCATAATGGCGCGATTCCTTTTTGAATAAAGTATCGTCACCACAGCAACCGCTAAATTTCAGGCATAAAAAAAGCCACCTCTAAGTGTGGCGAAGGGTCTTGCACTGCGGCTATCTTATAACCACTGGCTTAGGCTAATGGTGAAAGCTTAAATGAAGCTGAAATTTGAGTCACTGTGGTAGCTGTTGTTTGTGGAGTGAATAAGGGTGAGTTTGATAGAGACTAGGCTAAGACTAAGCCAACATGCGTAAAGCTTGTTCCAAACCACGTTGTTTAATGGCTGCGCCTGCCCCAAACCATGCTGAATCCAGTCGATGGTCAGTACTCATGGCTCGACGTTCATGGTCGGTGAACTCGGTAATGGCGCACAGTAAACCATACGCCGTATCTTTGGCTGAACTGAGTTCTGCGCCACGTCCATGTCCGTTAAACATGGTCATCACTTTTGACATGGCACGTCCATTCGGTTCAGTTTTATTGTCGGATTTATTGATGCTCGATGTTACGGGAATAGTTGGTTTTGGCAGCGCCGCATTGCGGTAGTATTGAATAATGCTGTCCTCCTGATCTGCCACACTGAGATTGCTGTTATTAAACACTGCATCAAAGTAAGCAGCCGCTTCCTGCTGTGTAACTTTACGTTGACTCAGTTGCTTCATTTCATACATGTGTTCATCCCATGCACGCACTGAAATACCGAGTTGATGTTTGACTTTCTCTGCATCAAAGCGAGTACTGTGTGGAACTTTGACTACGCCCGTGTTGTTCGATCCAGCGTTTTGTGCTTTCAGGGCAATCGCAAGCGTGTTGTTACAGACCACACGAATAGAGGTGAATTGGGCGGTGGTCGCTAAGGTTCCATCACAAGCAGTAGCTAATAGAATATAGCCATTACTCACATCCTTTCCTTTTAAGGCAGATGTTTGTCCTGTCTTAGCCAATGCCCAGAATTTCTTACCGCCTTTAAGCACCCCAGCAGTTTCCAGTTCAAAACCTGATTGCTCAGTCAGATCACGGTAAAACTCTAGAATCTCTTTGGGCTGAACCTCTTGAAAGCGTTGACTGACCACGGATAAAGGTTCATGCGTATCAGAGCGATACAACACGCGTTGCTCTTGATAAGGCAAGATTAGGTTTTGTTGTTTATGGTTTTCAGCCATATAACTGACATTTGAAGATTCAATACGCCAATCCATGCCTGCTTGTTTGGCCCAGACTTCAATCGGTTGATTGGGCGTGAGTTGGTTGCCTAGTCCATGCCAAGGGGTTTGTCCTACAAATGCCATGTTTTCAACTAAATGTGCCATAGAGATGATTCCTGTATAAAAGTGATGTTGTTTAAAACAATAAAATTGAATGATGCTTAGTCAGCCACAGCAAAGTCCTGTCCGCATTGCAGACAGTGGTAATGTTGCGCAGATTTATAATGACGATAGAAATAATGCTGACTGACCATAACCAGTGTTCCACCGACTACCACTCCAATCAGCCCACCGATATACGGAGGGATACCTGCCTCTTTTGCCAGTTTGATCCCCAGTGCGGCCATTGCGGGTGGTGAAAATGCATCTAGGATTTTTTCAAAATACTGTGGACCATTCGGCTGAGATTCTCTGAGAATCACCTGTTCAGAATGGCAATAAGGACAATGTACGGTGCTCATCACGAAAGTCCTTTCAGTGAATGTGAATATTGATTTTTATGTCTAAATCTTGGGATTTTCAGGCATAAAAAAACCATGCCTCTTGGGCATGGTTGATATGTCTGCTTTCGTTTTGTTATTTAAAGCTATAGCTTGCTGAGCCTTGATCCGTCTCAATATCAACTTTTACCACAGCATCGTAGGAACATCTGAGGTAAAGCTGTAGGGATTGCCCAATCTGGAAATAGGCAGGTAGCTTGATTGGATCATTGTATCGACCTGTGTAACTGCAACGTCCATTATTTACATTGACGTTGGTCACCGCGATTGGCTCAGCATCGATAGAACGAATGGTGAGAATCACATAGGTTCGATCGTATAACCCTCCTGGGCTATATTCTGTATTTAAATTCACTTCCAATACATC
This sequence comes from Acinetobacter sp. ATCC 27244, assembly GCF_000156555.1. NCBI lineage: Bacteria > Pseudomonadati > Pseudomonadota > Gammaproteobacteria > Moraxellales > Moraxellaceae > Acinetobacter > Acinetobacter sp. ATCC 27244. The sequence goes on along the minus strand of NZ_GG665957.1, from coordinate 7,595 downwards.
AGGATTAAAACTCGAACCACATCCTGTCAGCATCAGTGGTAGGGTAATTAATGTAGGTAGTATCAATTTCATTAATCGTTTCACAATTATTTTTCCTTTATTCGGTTTAGCTTCTTGAATGTTAAATAGCACCGAGTCCTCTTGTGGCTGGGTACTGGGTCTTCACAGAGGTAATATGTATTTGAAATTTCTTTATTTTGATTAAGTGTTCCCTGTTATAAATGCTGGGAACTGCGCAAGAATGCTCGTGGCAGTTGCCTGATCAACATTTAAAGCGGTACTGATCTGAAAGAAATGGTTCCGCGCTGTTTCAACTTCAAAGTTCCTTTTTTCCATCAACACCAGTACTTCTTCAAGCAGGCTCTGACATAGTTGGGGTGACAGGCTGTTTTGAATCGCAGAGACTTCATCAAGTAGGTCAAAAAAATCAAACTGCTGATCTTGTTGCATCAACTTCCCAAGGAATGCCTGATCCTGTGGATGGACAAATTCACGATCAAATAACTGTTGCATCAACGCCCTCACCTGATTGCTCCACTCACCTCGCCAGCCCAGTAATAAGTAGGCATACAGTTTGATGATTGGCTGTAGGTTTGCGATCGTTGTGGGTTGGCTTTGTTGAGATTGTTGCTGCGTAGATACAGATGACAATGAATCAGTCAGGGTTTTATGAAGCGCACAATATTGGTTTAGGAAATCTGCCAATAGCCGTAGCCCTGCTTTTTCAGGCTGAGCCAAAGTCACTTTAGCGGTGCTATTGATCACTAACTGCTTACTGAGCATTCCCATTGAATAACCCACTGAAGTGATTGCTTTCATTGGATAGACATTTGCATTGGCAAAGGCTTCCTTGAAATAGATGCCTTGCGTTGTCAGACACAATCCATTCTTGCCCTGACCAAATACCGTTTCATCGACCAAAAGCAATACTTCTTCAGGCTTAGTCCTAGGAGGCAAATAGCTCATTGCACCTAGAATCTTATTCATAGGAATCTGGGGTGCTAGGAAAATAGCGGGGTCAGCCTGTAATAAATCTAACTGCGGAAACTGTTGTTTACATTGATTAAAGTCCATCATTATTTTTTCACTCTTCATCTTTTTGATCGTGCTTAGTTCGATGCAACCAATTGCCAGCCTGTTTCTGAATCATAAGGGCGTAAATGTACGACCTGATCTTTGAGGAAGGATTGCTTATATTCATCATCAAAGCGTTCAACCGTGATCTGACAGCGATAGAGATCGTATTTGGAACTTGTCCCTTCTTGCCCTACAAACAGATTCCCGACCTGACATTGCTGTAACTTGATCTGAATCACTGAGGCATCTTGAGCATGCAAGAGCTGAAGCACTGCATCAGCTTGAGGAAGTTCTGTTGGTGTGTCCTTACTGCCACATCCATACAGGCTGCCAAGTAACAACAGACTGCATATAAATTGGATATTTCGAACGGATTTATGTTTAAAGATCTCTAACATTTACAGTGCCCCCTCTATACCACTTGACCCTACATTTAGGCTGAGTTGCGTGATTTCTTCTTCAGTTGGTGGTCGAACTTCGAGTTCAGGCTCAGCTTGTTGCTGTTCAGGATTACGGTAATGTTTAAGACCAAACAGGAATGGCAGTTTTTGTTGGAGTGGGTATGGCTGTTCAGTATTGAGATTCTTGTTGGACTCATCTGCATTTAATGGACGAGTGCTTAAATACAGTTGTGAGGGATTGATGGTAGCTAGACGTAAGTAGCGATCATCATTGTTATTGTGCTGGTACAGGATGGCTTGTTCTAAAACCAATTGCCCTTGCTGCATACTCAAGATAAAACCAAGATAATTCCGCTTGTCTCGTTCATCACGTAGATTGCCTAGAATGATTTCGGCATCTTTGGGTGATGCACTAAAGACTAGATTGAGCTTAGATACGGTTGAATCGTAGTAGCCCGCAGCATTGGTGCTCGATGCCTGTATATGCATCACCTGTCGATCCGCATCATATTGAGCTGAATCTTCGCTAGATGGACTAAGTACATTGATAGGAATGGGATAAGCCAAATAATTTAAGGCATCTTCCAGTCGTCCAAGGTCAACTTTGAGATGGGCTGTGGCTTTTTTAAAGTGCCTTGTTCTGCCTGAATCCGTTGCTGGTATTGCTCGGTCGTTTCAAATTCGCCTTTACCTGCTCCTGTAGGAGTCTTCAACATTCGGGCATGGTTAATCACCAAATCGTTGGCACTGGCAAACAGGTCATTGTTTGGAAATTCCAGTAGCAATTCTTGGTTGGTTTTTTCGATTCCTAAGAGCAAGACTTGATTCGGCTTGAGTTGCAATTTTTCTCGAAATTGTAGCAGTGCAGATCGATTGCCTGATTGACCATGCAGATAGTCACGAAAACCAGAAACATCGGCTTCGGGCAGTTGTTGTTGATTGAGGAAAGGTTGTAATGCTTTGGCTTCGACCAGAACAGGTCGCTGTGTTGGTTCAAGTCGTTGGCTGAGTGCTGCATTTTCGTCAGGGCGTAAAACTTCAGTGGAGGCATTTTTATTTCCACAGCCGATCAGTAAAAATGATCCGAGCACACAGACAAACAGAGGATGCACATCCTTCATTTGTTTACCCCAGATAAAATTATTGTTTTATGTATGCTGTTATTGGTCTAGTGATGACAAAACCGTATACAGCACTGGGGGATAGAGAAGAACGGGAAATTAAGAATTTGTAGACGCATGGGCGACTCCTTTGTTTATTAAAGAAGTTCTACCAAAATCACTGCTAAATAATGGTGGCAGAACGAATGGGGGTTAGCAGACTGGTAAACAAAGAAACCAGCACGCGCAAGCGCGTCCCCCAAACGTCTGCCATAAAGAGAATGGGGGACGAACGGGTCCACAGCAGATAAAAGTAAACTTTTAACTACCGTCTTTGTTTATAGGGTCTGCTAAAACCCACTGGCAATGTAGGCCAGCATCGAAAGGATAGCCCCCACTCTGTCTGCCGTCAAGCAGACAAAGTTGAGCAAATTAATTGATGTTGATTTGATAAGCAGTGTATCTAGCGATTGAAAGATACTTTTAAAAATTAAAGCCTTTGACTGGCTTAGCTAAGAATTGTTGAAATTTTCGAGGGCGTACTCTTAACCGCGTCGCCTTATCATCTACACTGTAAAACTCATTTCGCCTCATACCTTCTAGATCATCACGAACATCTTCCATTTCCTCAAACATGGCAAGGAAGCTATCATCTCGTTCTTCCCATGGTAAATCCGAATTTGAATCGAGTACCAAACCATTGCCATGAGTTACAGTCAACCATTCCTGATTGAGTTGCTGACAAAGCATTTCTGTTTGTTTTAGCACGTTGCCATTAAACGTTAGAAAGTAAGCACATACATACTGATTCGTTTCAGGGATGCGCAATACTTTGCGATAAAGAAATAAACAACCATTTTGAATCAAGGCACTATTCTGAATCCTTTTTTCAAAAAGACTTACATGCTGAGCAACGTCAAAAATCGAGACTAAAGGGATTTGATCCGCCTGATAGGTGAAATAGCATTTCAGCGTATTGAGATGGTGTTGATGTATGGTAATTGCGTCATATTGTTCAACACATTTACGAATACGTTTTGCGTGCGCCTCGTTGTCTGCTTTGATCGTTTCTAAGAATTGAACACTGGTATATACCACCCGTAACTTTTCCAGCAAGAGTGCAATGAAAACTTTGATCTGCTCCACTTCTTCACTAGGTAGGTATACAAGTTTGAGATCACACAATGTTGCGTGATAACAATAGGCTAAAATTGAAATCCACAGATCGAATTCCAATTCTTTATAGTGCATCAATGGTTTCCAATCAGGCAACGTATCTAAAAATACCTCATGCCAATATTGCATATCTAACGCCGACTTCTCAAAACGTGCTTGTTGATAGAACTTTTGTAGATTTTGTTCTAGGCGAGTGGCATGTTGATGTTCGACTTGGTAAAAACTCATTGCAAAAACTCCTATGCGATTGAATTGCATAGGAAGGTGTTTGGCGTATTTTTTTAATTTTGCTTGATCCTGACCATCACTCAGCCTAGTGACTGGAAGCGACTTACTTCACCTTGTTATGCTTAAAGTGGCTACAAGCATAGGCTTCAAAACCACGTGGCTTTATTCGCAAATATTGATGCTCACTGTCGATCCCTATTTTGGTGAGGTATGGAGCCACATAATTGAACAATATATTCATGCGCCCTGTATCTGCCCGATCAATGACCTGACCATTGATGTGCTGTTGAATAGGATAACGAATGTTCTCTTTGCGTTGGACATATAAATATCCCCTACCCTCCGTAACACGATGCCAAATATTTACAGCCCCTTGATAGAATCGATAAGGGGTTTGTAAATGTTTCCCATCAAGGATCACCATAAAATGAATATGGAAATGTCCGCATTCTTTGCCTTGCTCAACCACTCTGGCATAGAACAAAATCTCTAAATCAACTTTATCTCGATCTTGCTCAGTCAGTACATAGTGTTCAGGTTTATTTATCTCTTTGACAAATTGCTCAAGATGAGTCCTGAGATCAAGACTGCTCACTGAATCTTCATAAGCTTTAAAATAGTACAACTCAAAACGAAACGGTAATAATCTGGACTTACGCGCTGAAAGTTCTCGTAGTTTCTCAGCAATGACCTTCCTTCTTTGCTTTGCCTGATAAGTACGATCAGACTTAATGCGACTATATGAAGAGGAAAATAACTTGGTGGCAAAGTCAAAGATTATCTCCTGCATCACACTTAATGGACGAGAACGAAGTACAATATTTCGATCCTGTTCAGGGTACTGTTCAAAGTACTCAGCTACGCAATTGGCAAACACTGTAATACGTGGGCAATACTCTCGATCAGGCAAATTCAGCAACCATAACCATTCATTTCGCTGTCCGATAATTTCTTCAATCCATGATGTATTAGCAAGAAATCGTACCAAGTCCTTATGATCCCAATGCTTAGCACCATGCCGAGCCAAGTCCTTCTCGAAACTACATAACAAGTAATCAAACCAAAAAGAAATATCTGATTCAGAATAATCTTGATTAAACACTTCACTCTCCTATGACACTTTGAAGTCATAGGAGGAGAACTTCTCTAATTTTTTACATTATGAATGGAGTCATAGTGCTAGACCTAGTGATGATCTCTGTCATCTAGTCAATAGCTGTATCACAATCAGTAGGTTCTTCTTTAGCAGTAGTAAGCTATTATAATGATTAGATTATCTATGTAGATTACTTATTAGATTAGTTATATATATCATAAATATATGCACCGTATGCAATGAACCCAAAGCCGTAAAAATATACGGCATCGCCCTTATATTATGATGAAAAATCATGATTTGAGTTTAAATTTTTTAGCTGAGATTTTTTGCTTTCACTC
>NZ_GG665957.1:0-941 GCF_000156555.1 Acinetobacter sp. ATCC 27244 | reverse complement strand
ATCGTCCCTTGTAGTTTGACGATCCCTTGATTGCGCGCTTGATTTCTCCATCAAGTAATATCTTCAGGTATGACGGCTTTTGACTAACATAATGGAACCATGCATCAATCGTGGCTTTTTCTTCCCCCTGCATAAGCCCTGCTTTAAGTTTTCTGATAACTAAAGTTGAAAAACGATCTTCCGTTTGTGTTATTGAGACTTGATCATCACTTTCAGTTTGGGTGTCGTTATATTTTTTGCATACAAATTCTAACTTTTGCATAAAGTGCTGAATGAAATCCATCTTCATGGCAATATCACGTTTACAGACCGAAAATAGAAAAGTTATGTTAGCCGAGTTGATTTGAGCAGCATGACCCAATATGTCCCAACACCCCAAATATGCTAGAAGCTGTATCGACGTATCCTTATTCAGTTTATCAATGGTCGTTTTAAAAATATGATCAATGGCCTTAAAATTTGATGCAAAATGGGCACATTTAACTTCACAGGAAATAAAAATATTTTCCCCAGCAAATGCCTTTTTTTGTGTCCAATAAGTTTCGTACTGACTCTTGGCCCGACTTGCCTGTTCCTGATTTGATTTAATCAATGCGCTTAAGGTTTTTGCTTTCTTACCACTTTGGTATAGCGTTTCGATATACTGATTCAAACTAGGAAGAACATGCGTCTTAAATTCATTATTTGGGTTCTGCCCAAGGTAGTGTCTTAAATCGTTTGCAAAATTGCTTAAAGGCTGATCAAGCAGTTGCCGAATATCAGCACAAAGTCGTATCAATTGTGCGCCTGAGGGCTTAGAAAATTCCTGATAATTAAGCTCATCTTGAATTTTACACAAAGCGATAGACGTAATTAAAACAGATGGGCTAAAAACAAAACCATAATGGCTGAACAACCGTTCTAAGAACAGTTTTGACGCATCAATCTTTTGAAAAAATATC
>NZ_GG665958.1:135834-185421 GCF_000156555.1 Acinetobacter sp. ATCC 27244 | reverse complement strand
ATACTGTATGCAGCAGATTGGTAAATCAAGTATGGCAAGAAATGAGTACGATTTTTGATTTAAGAATAAGCGTTCAACCTGAACATATTGATGTTCTAGGTCATGTGAATAATGTGATCTATGTTCAATGGATGCAGGATGTAGCGGCAGCACATGTTGAAACTTTGGGTTTAGGTGTGGCTCAATATTTGGAGCTTAAACATGCTATGGTTGCGGTGGAACATCATGTTCAATATCGTAAAGCTGCGCTTGCAGGTGACGAAATTATTCTACGCACTTGGCTAGATGATATTAATGCGCTGTATTCTTTTAGGCAGTACGCATTTTATCGTGAAAAAGATCAAAGCATTTTATTTTTGGGAAATACCAAGTGGGCATGCATTGAGATTGCCACTGGCCGTCCAAAACGTATGTCTCCAAGTTTTATCCAAGCTTATCAACCGATTCCAACTGATTTAAATCCTTTGGATTTTTCCGTTTTATATGAGCAAATATAAACCATAAAATCATGACAACATGGTTTAGATTGGTAATAATTATTTTGAATACTTTGAATGGTCGTTCTGTTATAATCCCCAACAATTTTGTTAAACCGTTTTGGCTCATAACTTTTTAAAAGTATAGGGCGATTTATTTTCTCAAGGTAACCCATGGCGCAAGCTAAAAAATCCGTAGATATCAAAAATATACGCAATTTCTCGATCATTGCTCATATTGACCATGGAAAGTCGACTTTGGCTGACCGTTTTATTCAAATGTGTGGTGGTCTACAAGACCGTGAGATGCAAGCTCAGGTACTAGACTCTATGGAGCTTGAGCGTGAGCGTGGGATTACCATTAAAGCTGCATCGGTGACGTTGTACTATACGCATCCAAATGGTCAAGAGTATCAGTTGAACTTTATTGATACCCCAGGACACGTTGACTTCTCTTATGAGGTATCACGTTCTTTAGCAGCATGTGAAGGGGCTTTATTGGTCGTCGATGCTGCACAAGGTGTTGAGGCTCAATCCGTAGCAAACTGCTATACCGCTATTGAACAAGGCTTAGAGGTATTACCGATCTTAAATAAGATTGATTTACCACAAGCAGAACCTGAACGTGTAATTCATGAAATTGAAGAAATTATTGGAATTGAAGCAACTGATGCACCAACCTGTTCCGCAAAAACTGGTTTAGGTGTTGAAGGCGTTTTAGAGCGTTTGGTTGATGTGATTCCAGCACCTGAAGGTGATCGTGATGCGCCACTTCAAGCTTTGATTATTGACTCATGGTTCGATAATTATCTTGGTGTTGTTTCGTTGGTTCGAATCAAACAAGGTCGCATCCGTAAGGGCGATAAAATGTTGGTCAAGTCAACTGGTCAAACTCATCCTGTTACTTCTGTGGGTGTATTTAATCCAAAGCATACTGAAACTGACATCCTTGAAGCGGGTGAAGTTGGCTTCGTAATCGCAGGGATTAAAGATATCTTTGGTGCGCCAGTCGGCGATACCATTACGCTTGCATCTACGCCTGAAGTTGCAACTTTACCAGGTTTTAAAAAGGTAAAACCACAGGTCTATGCAGGTCTGTTCCCGATTGATTCAAGTGATTTTGAACCGTTCCGTGAAGCTTTGCAAAAGCTACAGATCAACGATTCGGCATTATTCTTTGAGCCTGAAAGTTCAGATGCTTTAGGCTTTGGCTTCCGTTGTGGCTTCTTAGGTATGCTGCACATGGAGATTGTACAAGAGCGTTTAGAGCGTGAGTATGATCTTGATCTGATTAGTTCTGCACCTACTGTAATTTATGAAGCTTTAACCAAAAAAGGCGACATTATTTACATTGATAGCCCATCAAAAATGCCAGATGGCTCAACGGTTGAAGATCTACGTGAACCGATTGCAGAATGCCATATTCTTGTACCGCAGGAATACTTAGGTAATGTGATGACGCTATGTATTGAGCGTCGTGGTGTGCAGAAAGACATGAAATTCTTGGGGAACCAAGTTTCTGTTACTTTTGAAATCCCAATGGCTGAAGTTGTGATGGATTTCTTTGATAAATTGAAATCTTGCTCACGTGGTTTTGCGTCACTCGATTACAATTTTGTACGTTTTGAAAGTTCAGCCTTAGTTAAGGTAGACGTGCTAATTAATAGCGAAAAGGTAGATGCCTTAGCGATGATTTGTCACCGCCAAGATGCTCGTCATCGTGGTATTGCTTTGGTCGAAAAGATGAAGGATCTGATCCCTCGTCAAATGTATGATGTGGCGATTCAAGCGGCAATTGGTGCGCAAATTATTGCTCGTTCTACTGTTAAAGCGATGCGTAAAAACGTTTTAGCAAAATGTTATGGCGGCGATGTGTCTCGTAAGAAGAAACTTCTTTCGAAACAAAAAGAAGGTAAGAAGCGTATGAAACAAGTGGGAAGTGTAGAAATTCCACAAGAAGCCTTCTTAGCTGTATTGAAAGTAGATAGATAAAGAAAGATCAGGCTGGGTAAGCATTGCTTAACCTAGCCCTAAGACGAGCAGTCAGGCTGCGAGTGAGGGTTTGTGGATTTTGATTTTAATTTGATTCTAGTACCAGCGACACTGATTTTTTTCTTGGTGTGGTTGCTTGATAAGTTTGTACTCAAACAACGTGCAAATCGTGGGCGTAACCAAGAAAATTTTATCATTACATGGGCGTATGATTTTTGGCCTGTGTTGGCGGTTGTGCTCGTTTTACGTTCTTTCTTGTATGAGCCATTTAATATCCCTTCTGACTCGATGGTACCAACCTTAGAGACAGGTGATTTTATTTTGGTGAATAAATTTGATTATGGGGTGCGTTTACCGATTGTTAATACCAAGATTATTGATGTTGGTGAGCCTAAACGTGGTGAAGTGATTGTTTTCCGTTACCCACCACAACCTAGTATCAGTTATATCAAACGTGTGGTTGGTCTACCTGGTGATCATATTCAGTTTAAAGATGGTCAATTGGTCGTAAACGGTGAACGTGTTGCTAATGTTGTAACTGAGGTGAGCCGTGAGAAAGACGCATTAGAGACACCAGCAGTTTCATATTTTAAAGAAACTTTGGGTGATCATCAGTATTCAGTGCGCTACTTAGATGGACGTAATACACTTGTTGAAGCGTATCAGTTTGCTCAAGCCAAAGGTGCGGATTCGTTTATTCCATTTGTTGCAAAAACCAATGATGTGTTTATAAATACACAAGGGCGTGATTGGGATGTAACTGTACCAGAAGGTCAGTATTTTGCGATGGGTGATAACCGTGACCAAAGTGCAGATAGTCGTTTTTGGGGATTTGTGCCTGAGCAGAATTTAACAGGTCGTGCTTTTTATGTATGGATGCATAAAGAACCTGGTCTAAAACTTCCAAGTTTTAGCCGAAATGGTAAAATTGATTAATAAATAAAAACACATAGGAAAGAAAAAATGCGTAAATCTCAGCAGGGGACTTCGTATATTGCAATTTTATTTGGGGTGGTTTTATTTGCAATTGCTGTGAAAGCAGCGATTGCAATATGGCCAGCATATTGGGATGACAAAATTATTGACAGTCAGATTGAAGGCTTATTGAAAGATAGTCCTCAAAATACGACGCCAACCAAGTTTGCATCTCAGATGGATCAACGTTTGGATATGAATGGTGTACGAGATCTTCGTTTTAAGGATATCGCACAAGCTACATATAAAGATGATTTGATCGTCGTGAAAAAGTATGAAGTGCGAAAGCCCTTTATGCTGAATATCAGTTTAGTGATGACTTTTGAGAAGACTTTTGACCAAAAATCTGCCAAACAAGCTCAATGATACAAGACTGCAAGCAAGGATAGGTTATCAATTTCAACAAATTGATTTGTTGAAATTGGCTTTAACTCACCGCTCTGTTAGTCATAAACACAATTATGAACGCCTAGAATTTCTAGGCGATTCGTTATTGGGGATGATCATTGCGAATTATTTATATCATACCTATCCAACTGAAAACGAAGGTCGTTTAACGCGTATGCGTGCAACTTTGGTTCGACAGGAAGCACTAGGTAAAATAGCGAATGACCTGCAATTGAGCCGGTCATTAATTTTAAGCACTGGTGAATTAAAATCGGGTGGCCATCATCGTGAATCTATTCTCGCTGACACGGTTGAAGCCATTATTGGTGCGATCTATATAGACAGTAATGATCTCAACTTGCTGCAAGGCATTGTGTTAAAATGGTATGAGCCTTACTTCGATCATATCGAACCGACGGACCAACTGAAAGACCCAAAATCACGACTACAAGAGTATTTACAAGCACGTAAAAAACCTCTCCCAGTTTACGAGGTTGTAGATATTCAAGGTGATGCACCTAATCAACATTTCAAAGTGGAATGTTTGGTTGATGGATTGCCGAAAATTCAAGGCGAGGGCTCAAGTCGTCGTTTCGCCGAACAAACGGCAGCGGCTGAAATTTTAAAATTATTGGAGCAATAACCTGATGTCTCATTCAAATGACAATAAGCCTGAAGTAACTGAACAGCAAGATGGCAATAACTTAATTGATCAATTTTTTAGTTCTCAAGGAACAACAATTCCTTCTGATTTTAAAAGCGGTTTTGTTGCGATTGTAGGTCGTCCTAATGTAGGTAAATCGACCTTAATGAACCATTTACTGGGTCAAAAGTTATCGATTACATCGCGTAAACCACAAACTACACGTCATAAAATTGTTGGTATTGATTCGCGTGAGAAGTCACAGGCTGTATTTGTCGATACCCCAGGAATGCATAAAAAAGAAGTGCGTGCAATTAACAAGATGATGAATCGCGCTGCGCACTCTGCACTGCGAGATGTAAATCTAGTCTTATTTGTGGTGGATGCTCAGAAGTGGACTCAAAATGATGAACTCGTTTTGGAAAAGCTCAAAAATGCAGATATGCCTGTGATTCTGGTAATTAATAAGCTGGATACATTTGAAAATAAAAATGAAGCTTTGCCTTTGATTCAAGAACGTGCCAAGTTAATGAACTTTGCTGAAATTGTTCCTGTGTCAGCTTTGCGTGGTGCAAATTTAGAACATTTGCGCGACACCATTGAAAAGTATCTGCCGTATCAACCGCCATTGTATTCACTTGATCAGATTACCGATCGTTCGGAACGCTTCCTTGCGAGTGAAATTATTCGCGAGAAAATCATGCGTCAGCTGGGTGAAGAGCTTCCATATGATTTGACGGTGCAGATCGAGTCGTTTAAAACTGAAGAAGCGACTGTCAATGAAAAAACAGGTCGTCTAAAACCACCTTGTACCTATATTGATGCAACGATTTTTGTAGAGCGTCAAGGTCAAAAAGCGATTGTAATTGGTGATAAAGGTGCCAAACTCAAGAGTATTGGGATGGATGCACGCGCAGACATGGAAAAAATGTTTGAGCAAAAAATCATGCTTACGCTTTGGGTGAAAGTTAAAGGCGGTTGGTCTGATGATGAACGTGCTCTTAAAAGCTTAGGTTATAGCGATATTTAATTGGGTAAATCAGGTATGAAAACAACAATCCGTGTATTCGCAATTGTAGTCTGTATGTCTCTACTACAAGGTTGTATCCATAAAGTTGTCACTGTACCTGTTAAAGTCGCTTATAAAACTACCAAAGGTGTTGTGAAGGGCACGGCTGCCGTAGTGGGTGCCGTCATTCCCGATGGTGATGATGAGGATAAAAAGGACCATAAAAAGAAGGATTAGTATCGTCTTATGATGCGTAATGAAGTCCTACATGGTTATTTGATTCATCATCGTAGATATCGGGAAAAGAGCCATATTGTGCATTTATTTACGCAAGAATATGGTCGGGTGGATGGAATTTTAAGACAAATTCCTCCACCACAATATCAGCCGATTCGTTTGCAAGCGACAGGAAAATCAGAGCTCAAAAATCTCACTAAACTGGAAATTTTGAATCAACCCGTATTTTTTCATGGTGATGCTTTTTTTGCAGGTTTTTATTTAAATGAAATTGTGTTGCGTCTTTGTCCTTTAGAGGAGGCGATGCCGCAAACTTTTCAACAATATCAGTTAATTCTTTTGCAACTTCAATTATTGGCAACGCATGAACACGCACCGTTGTTTCTTCGCCAAATTTTACGACAGTTTGAACATGTGTTATTGCAAGAACTAGGTTATGCCATTGATTTTTCAATTGATGCTAATCAACAAGTTATTCAGCATGAACAAAATTATCAGTTTCAATTGAATGATGGTTTTATGCCTGTTGCTCAAGCCTCACGCTCATCTATGTCTGGACGGCTTATTGCGACTATGCAAAATTATGAGCAAGGGCAAGATTTTACTCACGAACAATTGCAATTATTGGCTAAACTATACCGCCAAATGATCAGTTCTTTGTTGGGTGATCGACCACTAAAAAGTCGTCAACTTTGGATTCAAAATACACAAACTTAATCTATTTAAAGTATTGATTGCTTTAATTTGATAAACAATAGGATATTTATATGGCTGCAATCTTGGGTGTAAACATTGATCATGTTGCAACATTAAGACAAGCACGAGGTACTGTCTACCCTGACCCTGTACAAGCGGCTTTGGTTTGTGAGCAAGCGGGTGCAGAAGGGATTACCTTGCATTTACGCGAAGATCGCCGCCATATTCAAGATGACGATGTTCGTCGTATGCGCCCATTATTAAAAACAAGGATGAATCTTGAATTGGCTGTCACCGACGAAATGGTCGCATTTGCTCAAGAGATTCAACCGCAACATGTATGTTTCGTTCCTGAGCGTCGCCAAGAAGTCACCACTGAAGGTGGATTAGATGTGGTGGGACACTTTGAAAAAGTTAAGGCAGCAACAGAAGCATTGAAAGCAATTGGTAGTGATGTGTCACTTTTCATTGATGCTGATCTTGCTCAAATTGATGCAGCGGTGGCATGTGGCGCGCCAACAATAGAAATCCATACAGGCGCATATGCAGATGCTGAAACAGATGAGCAGCAACAAGCTGAATTAGCACGGATTATCAAAGGTGCGGAATATGCTGCTTCTAAAGGTTTAGTAGTCAATGCGGGTCATGGATTAAACTTGAACAATGTGGCACCTATCGCCGCAATTCCACAAATTCATGAACTCAACATTGGGCATTCAATTATTGCTGATAGCGTATTTGTTGGTTTGGCTCAGGCTGTGAAAGATATGAAAGCAGCGATTCAGGCTGCTGCGAGATAAGTAAATGAGTAGTATGAATTATGATGAGTTGATGCAACCTGTGATCAAGTTTTTAGGTTGTACTACACCTCAAGCTTGGTTAGATGAAGCCATCAATAATTTAGATATTCTCATGCAGGATCATGCGAATTGTGAGAAAAAAGCAGCGGGAACAGCAATGAATTTGATGTTTCGTTATAGCTTTTTTACTGACTTACAAGTGAAGTTGGCACAGCTCGTACGTGAAGAAATGCTGCATTATGAGCAAGTTTTAGAATTTATGACCAAACGTGGTCAAGAGTGGAAAGGTTTGAGTGCTGGACGTTATGCAGGTGAACTGCGTAAAGAAATCCGTACTTATGAGCCTGAAGCTTTAATTGATGTCATGATTATTGGTGCATTTGTAGAAGCGCGTTCTTGTGAGCGATTTTACTCACTTGCACCTATGGTTGATGAAGAGCTGGGGCGTTATTATCGCTATTTGCTTAAATCGGAATCCCGACATTTCGAAGATTATTTGGCTTTGGCTTTGGATGTTGCAAAAACAGCAAAACTTAAAGATCCAGAAGAAAATATTCAACAACGGATTGATCACATCCGTGAAGTTGAAAAGAACTTGATTTTAAGCCCAGATGATACTTTCCGTTTTCATAGTGGTGTACCAGCGAAGGCTACTATCTTATCTTAATGAGATAGTAATCTTTACCTATAAAAATAACTTGCTTGAGAATTATAAATGAGGCTTTTTCCGAAAATAGTATGTGTACTATTTTGTATTTGGGGTGGGATTATTCATGCTAAGAATATTGAGTTTATCAATGTTGATCGTCATGTTATAAAATGGAAAAAAATACCACAAATTCTATTTAGTCCTTCGGTGCTGCAAGGTAAAGATAGGGATCTAAATGTTGTGATAGATGTAAACGAGAAGGGGGAGGTCGTTGCATTAAGAATTAAGGAAAGTAGTGGTATTGCAGAACTAGATGCTTTGGTTATGACTGAAATTAAGAAATATAGCCTCTATCCCTATGAAATAAATGGTAAATACTATCCTGTGCGTGTTGAGCAACCATTCAAATTCCTTATTAATTCTGATCAAGTCAGTGATCCAGCTTTAAAAGAAATTGATAGAAGAAAATTAATAGAAGATAGAATGCATAAAGAAATAATGGACTTATGGGACGTTCCTGCTGGTAGTGAAAATTTAAGTAATTTAGTGAGATTCAATATATCAAGAAATAATTCCATTGACTCTATACAGATTCTTCAGAGTAGTGGAAATAGAAGTTTTGATTTGTCTACGAGGCAAGCAGTGCGATATTCAACACTTGTGAAAAAATTGACTAATGATGAGAAAAATGCTTTTTTTGGTGGGTTGGAATCAAGGATGATAACCATATCATTCCGAGCAAAGTGAATTATATTTTTGTGTATTAAAAAAGCCCATATCATTGATATGGGCTTTTTTGAATCTTGGCTCTCCCACCTGGGCTCGAACCAGGGACCTGCGGATTAACAGTCCGTCGCTCTACCGACTGAGCTATGGGAGAATCTGAAAGCCATTATAGGCAGCTTTTGAAATCGGTCAAGCTAAAAATGTCATGTTTCTTTCATTTTGATGCCATATGCTTTTTATTTGCACAATTGACGGTAAAAATCAAAAAAAACTTGAACTTTGATTTGGCTATTGTTAGATTCGAGTCAGAAAGAGCGTTTAGGTAAGACCTAAACAGTGTGGATTTAACCCTACTTGCCAGCACTAAAATGGCTAAACCGGAGGTCAAAATGACTATTCTTAATATTCAAACTATTTTCTCAAATTTCTCTTTTTATCAACAAAACTATCTCGATATTTTGCAGGATTCTGAGCGTTATTACACACCTGTAGAAAATGCATTTTTAAATACTTTTCCGTTTAAGCAAAATACCTTGTATTTAGGTGACTTGCTACAGCTATGGTTTGGAAATAAATGGAAAATTGAAAATTCTAGTAATTTGTTAACTCAAAAGAATTCACTTTTAGTGAATGACCAATCCCCATTATATTTATTTCAACTAGGTGGGGAACTTATCCTCGGTGCAAATACTGCCTTAGCATGGTCTGTTGCTGAGCAGAAAGTAGTTACGGTACATGTGAAAAGTATTTGGCAATATGCTGTTTTTAGTCATTTATGTGATCGTCCAAAAAATGTGAAGTGTAATAAGGCAATTGCATAATTGCCTTAGTTTATTTTTATGAGCGGCATCTTTGGATTAAGATGTAGCGTAGCGATGTTAGAAGTGTATTAACAGCACCCTGTGATAGCACTGAGCTGATGACAAGCTAAAAACCTATATTTACAAATTATTCATTGCGAAAGAGATGAAGTGTTTTAAGCTATTTATTCATGAATAATAATTTAAATAAAAGGTAAATTTTAAAATGAATGGACGGTGTATTTGTGGTGAAACCACTTTTGAGGTGAAATTAAAAAATCATGATGTTCATGTCCTTGCGACGTATACGTCTCATGTTCTATCTGTCGCAGACAGACCAGTGGTGTGATTATGACGGTTGATGTAGAACAAGGGAGTCTAGCGTTTTTAAAGCAAGATCATCTTACAGTTTATAATTCATCAGAATGGGGAGAACGTGGATTCTGCAATGCGTGTGGTACCAATATATTTTGGCGTACCAAGGATCAGAACTATTGCAATATCAACGTGTTTTCTCTAAATGAATCACCTCAAGATTTAAAGCTAGATCTTGAAATTTTTATTGATAATAAACCTGAATTTTATGCTTTCCAAAATTCAACTAACAAAATGACCGAGGCTGAAGTGGTAGCGTTATTTAACGGTGAGGCTGGAGAATAGGAAAGCTGAGATATGAATTAAAGTTAGAGTATAAAAAAAGAAGCTTCATTTTGAAGCTTCTTCATCTTAACTAAGCTTATTATTTTTCAGCTTTGATTGATGCAATTGCGGCATCAACACCATCAATAGATTCAGCTGCTTTTTTGATGCGAGCTAAAGCATCGACTAGAACTTCATCAGCAGTTGCGTAAGAGATACGCATAAACCCACCTAAGCCAAATGCATCACCTGGAACAACAGCAACGCCAGTTTCCTCAAGTAACCATTCAGAGAATTCTGTGCAAGATTTTAAGCCTTTGGCACGAATCAATGGGCGAATGTTTGCATACGCGTAGAATGCACCATCGGCAGGTAAGCATGAAATACCTTTGATGTCATTTAAGCCATTTACAACTAAATCATGACGGCGTTTGAATGCTTCAATCATTGGTTGTAAAACGTCTTGAGGACCATTCAATGCGGCTTCTGCTGCAACTTGTGAAATCGACGTTGGGTTAGAGGTTGATTGAGACTGGATCTTTTTCATCGCGCCAATGATTTTTGCAGGACCAGCCGCATAACCAATACGCCAGCCTGTCATTGCATAGGCTTTAGATACACCATTTAAAACGATAGTACGGTCATATAAGTCTGGTGCAACGGTTGCAATGTTGTAGAACTCATCTTCCCAGCGAATTGGTTCATACATGTCATCAGAAGCGACAAAAACTTGTGGGTGACGACGAAGAACTTCAGCCAAAGCTTCGAGCTCAGCTTTGGTGTAGATCATACCTGTAGGGTTCGATGGGCTGTTCAATACCACTAAACGTGTATTTGGCGTGATCGCAGCTTCTAATTGTTCAGGTGTGATTTTGAAGCGTTGTTCTTCACCACATTTCACAATCACTGGTGTACCTTCAGCAATAATCACCATATCAGGATAGCTTACCCAGAATGGCGCAGGGATGATGACTTCATCACCTTTGTTGAGCAAAGCCAGTGCTAAGTTAAAGAAACTTTGTTTACCACCACAAGAAACCAAAATCTGATTTGCTTGATAGTCCAAGTTATTATCACGTTTCAATTTTGCAATAATTGCTTTTTTGAGGCTTGGAGTGCCATCGACAGCCGTGTATTTCGTAAAGCCGTTGTTAATCGCTTCAATTGCAGCATCTTTGATGTGTTGAGGGGTATCAAAGTCTGGTTCGCCTGCGCCTAAACCAATCACATTTTTACCCGCAGCTTTAAGCTCAGCAGCTTTGTTGGTTACTGCAAGTGTAGGGGACGGTTTGATGGCATTGACACGATCAGAGAGACGTACGTCCACGGCATTATTCCTTCTTATGGGATTAAAAAATAAAAGCAGGTTATCTTAGCTTAAATAGAACTTTTTGTGGTCAAAACTTGCCTTAATCGTATAAAAAGTTACCAAATTATAGGGTAGAGGACAGCTTTTGTTTTTACACATTTTATTTTTATAAAAATCATAAAAAATCTATTACAATAGCGTTTAGAAATTTAGATTTCGAGAGAATTTCAATGAGTACTCAATCACCCAAGGCAAAAAAAGCTTTGGTTAAATTGCCATTTCCGATGCCATCTGCTCAGGATGATTCTGAAGATGCAACGCATAATCAGGTGCGTCCAAAACCTGAGCAATATGCAGATCGAACTTGGATGCCACCGCGTGGCACGCGTCGTTCGATGGGAAAACGTTAAATAGAAGAAAAAAGGATATCTTAAAAGATATCCTTTTTTCTAAAGGGTTATTCAATTAAGGTGCTTTATAAAGCAAACGATTTGGACTACCCGCTGGATCTTTAACGATATTCGTTGTTGCTAGTTTCAGCAAATTGGTTGTAATTGTTTGCGGTGATGCAGTGGGGGTGCTTTGTAACATTCCAGCAACAACACCAGCTACATGCGGTGTCGCCATAGAAGTGCCATTTGAGAGTTTGGTTGCAGTATTGCTATCGTACCAAGCCGATGTAATTTGTGTTCCAGGCGCAAAAATGTCCACACAACTGCCATAGTTAGAGAAGTTTGCTCGCGTATCGGTATTGTCGATTGCCGCAACGGTAATCGCTTTGCTTGCTCTAGCAGGTGAGGAATTACACGCATCCGTATTTGAATTACCCGCAGCAACGACAGGGGTATAGCCCTGATCATAAAGTGTGACGATTGCATTATCCAAAGATGAGCTGACGCCACCACTTAGTGACATATTAACCACTGCTGGTTTTTTACCATTCTGGACGACCCAATCTAACCCAGCCAAAACTCCGCTGGACGTACCCGCACCATCACAGCCCAAAACACGAATTGGTACTAAGGTTACATCTTTCGCAATACCATAAGTTGTTCCACCGACTGTGCCAGCTACATGTGTGCCATGTCCATTGCAGTCGGTAGTTCCTTTACCGTCACTGATCGCAGTATATCCTGATTTGACTCGACCTGAGAATTGTTGATGAGAAGTAAGTATGCCTGTATCTACAATATAAGCTGTAACACCTGCACCTGTCTGGGTATAGCTATAATTGGAGTCAAGTGGGAGATTCTTTTGGTCAGTACGATCTAATCCCCACACTGCATTATTCTGAACGTTACTATGAATACTCATTACAGTATCTGGTTCAACAGACAGTACATTGGGATTCTTTTTCATAGCTTCCACAAATGCTTGACCTGCGTTGCTGGGAAGTGAAATTGCAAATCCTTTTAGTACAGATTCATAGGTATGTAAAACTTTTCCGCCATGAGATTTGGCCAGTGTCGCTGCTAAGTCTTTAGATGATGTTTGTGCCTTATTAAAGGTTACAATGTATTGATCTTTGATTGGACCATGTTTGGATGATGGGGGGGCTGCAAAAGTAAAGCTTGCGCAAGTCGTAAAAATTAAGGCAAATAAAGGTTGCTGAATATTCACTTGAATCTCCATTTTTATACGATGTCTGTTTTTCTGTACTGAGTTTTTATTTTTTCTATCCTATCAATTTATAGTTTTTTTAGTTTTATCTCCTTTTGCTCAGTGGTTTATGTGGATTTAGCAGCGATTAACTGGGTGTTGAATGGTTAAATCACCACGCCATAATTTAATAAAGTCTTGCTCGTCGATATCGTACAGTTCCATCAGTGCAATGATCACGCTGACGAAAATCATGGCACCTTCGGAATTGCTTTGAAAATTAAATATTTTCCCATTTAGCTTACCCAAAATATCTTTAATTTCATGTTCTCTACCCCGCCCATAGCGGTCACGTGGATAAAGTTCTTCATTCAGTACAATCAAAGCAATTGCTTTTTCATTGGCTGATAAATTTGTTTCGGATAATGCTTCTTCGAAAGATTCATATCCATGGTCGAAGTAAAAAATAACTTCATCTTTGATAAAAGCATGGACGATTTCGGCCGTTAGATCTGGAAATTTTGATACAGCATCTTCTTCGATAAATGGACGAAATGATTCAGGGAAAATCACATTTGAATGTATGCCTTTGAATAAAGGCGCTATTTCAGAGACTTTATATCCAGCGATACCACAACCTAATGCCGTTAAGAAATATTTCATTTTGGGATGATTCTTTGCATAAATCTTAAAATCATCGACATAATGAGCTATTTGTGACAGGGGCATTTGTTGCATATGTTCGTTCAGCGTTGGAATCGCAAAGCTTTGCCCAGCCCATCCACGACCGACACCTTTTACTGCCGCAAAGTGCTGAGCAGCGACACGAGCAGCGCCACTGTCATGTCTTCCTGCTAAATCACTACCAAAAACAAATACTGTATCTTCTGGGAGTTCAGTGACAATCGTTTCATCATGATATTGGTAAGACATATTTTTTATCATAAGTAATTAAGTATCAGCTCATGTTGAAGGCGTTTGTGATATGGGTCAAGTGATTTTAAGGTGTCAATGTAATATGACTGACCTGATTATGATTTGCTGCATAAGTTAGATTTGTACCCGTTATATTTACCACGTTAAATGTTGTACTGGTTACGTTTCGAGAAAGAGTTCCACTATTTAGCTGACATTCCCCAATACTGTTGGTTATACAATTAATGGCAGAGGCGCCAACACTAAATCCTCCAGTAATTGTGGCATTACTGACAGCTTTCTGATTTTGATCGACAACTTTAATGTTGACCGTTGCTTTCCATGTGCCAAATAACCAATTTCGAGTCGTAGCGCCGATCAGTTGGTTAATGCTCGCTAGAGTATTGGTAGATTGCTGTATTGTTTGGTTAGACGGCGTACTATCAGATGCAGTTGCAGTAAATAATAAACGGTTTGAACTACCTGCTACATTTTTGACAACATTAGGTGTAGACGTCGCAAAGATTTGATCAGTAACCATTTTTGTAGTAGCGGTTGGGGTTCGCTGCAATATCAGAGCAGCAGCACCTGCAACATGAGGTGCAGCCATTGAAGTCCCATTGCCTGTACCAACTGAACTGTTACTTCTGTTCCAAGCGGAAGTAACACCACTACCTGGGGCAAAAATATCAACGCATGCACCATAGTTCGAATAGCTGGCACGAGTATCTGTTTTGTCTGTTGCAGCAACAGTTATGGCATTTGCCGAACGTGCAGGAGACAGATCACATGCATTGGTATTGGAATTTCCAGCGGCAACAATAGGGATAAAGCCTTGAGTAGATAGATTATTGATTGCTGTATCCAACGGTTCGTATGCAGGGCCTCCCATGGAGATATTGACAACGGCTGGTTTTTGACCATTTTTCAATATCCAGTCAATTCCTGCAATCATATTACTCATCAACCCTGAACCAGAGCAACCGACGACTCGTATAGGGATCAGATTAATTTGCTTGGCGACACCATAGGTTGTGCCTCCAGCCAATCCCGCGACAAACGTACCATGCCCATTACAATCATTAGTACCATTAAAGTCTGAGATTGCTGAAAAGCCTTTTTTTACTCGATCTGTAAACTCTTGGTGGGTTGCTAAAATTCCCGTATCGAGAACATATAAATTTACCCCAGCACCTGTATCTTCATATTGATAACTTTGATTTAACGGAAGTGATCGTTGGTCGATTCGATCGAGTCCCCATGAAGGATTACTTTGGATTGCACTGATTTGAATGACTTGATCTTCTTCAACGTAATTGACCAATGGATGGCGTAGCATGGCATTTATAAATGCCTGACTGGCAACCTCTGGTATGCTAATCGCGATACCTTTGAGTGCTTGATCAAAACGATATCTCGTCTGACCGCCGTACTGTGTTTGGATGGTTTGGGACAGTTGAGTGGATTGTCCTGATTGGTCTTTAAATACAACGATATAATGTCGCAATGCTAAAGGAGTTAGCTGAGAGGTTGAGCGGATTTGTTGTAAAGTTTCTGTAAGTTTAGTTTGTTTTAATAATTCATGATGAAATTCAACGGCATTAGTTTGGGCATCAGTGTTTAGTATTTTGACAGGAGCTTTATGGGTTGCTGCAAAAGTAATTACAGCAAGTATAGTGGTAGCCATAGCAATCGTATATTTTGTTTTCAAGATAAGCCTCCATGCTTATGTAATTTCTCATTTCTAAGCGCATTGTGATATTTATTATTCTTGTGATCATAAGCTGATCTAAAATTGCATAAATCGGCAATTTGTAACATTAATTTAATTAAAATGTGTCTTGCATCTCATTTTTATGAAATTGTTTTGTTAGATCAACTTATTAGATGTGGTTGATATTTTAGTGATCAACGTTAATTCGAGTTGAAAATCTGACGTGTGGCACGTTGGCTTGATCAAAGTTAAAAAAACGTTAGCAAAATTTTATAACGAGGAGAGTGTGAGGTTGCTTGAAAATTGTAGCAATTTTTCGCCACATTAAGATTTAGGGTTGTATCTGTAAGATTAATCTCAATATCATACAACGATAAGAGTGTAGCAAGATGAACGATATGCAAGAACAAGAGACTGGTCAGCCATTTGAATTAGTCACCAATTATCAGCCTGCAGGTGATCAACCCCAAGCAATTGAAAAATTGGTGAATGGTATTGAGCACGGTTTTCGTAATCAATTGCTACTGGGGGTTACAGGGTCTGGTAAAACTTACACCATGGCGAACGTGATTGCCAAAACGCAACGTCCGACGATTGTGATGGCACACAATAAAACACTTGCTGCACAGCTCTATGGTGAATTCAAAGCATTTTTTCCGAACAATGCTGTTGAATATTTTGTTAGTTATTACGACTACTATCAACCTGAAGCTTATGTCCCTTCGTCAGATACTTTCATTGAAAAAGATTCGGCAATTAATGATCATATTGATCAAATGCGACTCTCAGCCACACGTGCATTATTAGAACGTCGTGATGCGATCATCGTTGCATCCGTTTCAGCGATTTATGGTTTGGGTGATCCAAATGCATATATGCAGATGCTTCTGCATATTGTACAAGGTGATCGCGTGAGCCGTGATGACATTATTCGTCGCTTAGTTGAAATGCAATATACCCGTAATGAATTAGAGTTTTTACGTGGTACATATCGTATTCGTGGTGAGATTATTGATATTTTCCCTGCTGAATCAGATCAGGATGCGATTCGTGTTGAGCTATTTGATGATGAGGTTGACTCGATTCGTTGGTTTGATCCTTTGACCGGAAAGCTTGTTCGTAAAGTTCCGCGTGTGACCATATATCCTAAGAGTCATTATGTTACACCCAAAGATCACTTAACTCGTGCCATTGATACCATTAAAGATGAATTGAAAGATCAACTTAAATTTTTTAAAGACAATGATAAATTGCTTGAAGCTCAGCGTATTGAACAACGGACACGCTATGATTTAGAAATGATGCAACAGTTGGGGTATACCAATGGTATTGAAAACTATTCACGACACCTCTCTGGTCGTACAGCAGGTGAAGCGCCACCTACTTTATTTGACTATGTACCAGAAGATGCCTTATTGATTATTGATGAATCGCATGTGACGGTTCCACAAATCGGTGCAATGTATAAAGGTGACCGTTCACGTAAAGAAAATTTGGTGAATTACGGATTCCGTTTGCCGAGTGCTTTAGATAATCGTCCGATGAAGTTTGAAGAGTGGGAGCGTATTGTTCCGACAACCGTATTCGTGAGTGCAACACCAGCATTATATGAACTGGAAAAATCTGAGCAGGTGGTGGAACAGGTGGTGCGTCCAACAGGATTGATTGATCCTGAGATTGAAGTACGTCCAGTATTGACCCAAGTAGATGATGTATTGTCTGAGATTAATATCCGCAGACAGTTGCATGAGCGGGTTTTGGTTACAACCTTAACCAAGCGCATGGCTGAAGATTTAACTTCATATCTGAAAGAGTATGGTGTAAAGGTTGCCTATCTCCATTCTGATATTGATACGGTTGAACGCGTTAAAATCATTCACGAACTTCGGACAGGTGTGCATGATGTCCTTGTAGGAATTAATTTATTGCGTGAAGGTTTGGACATGCCTGAGGTTTCTTTGGTTGCTATTCTCGATGCAGATAAAGAAGGGTTTCTACGTTCAGAACGCTCACTGATTCAAACGATAGGGCGTGCTGCGCGTAATGTAAAAGGTAAAGCCATTTTATATGCAGATCGTATTACCGACTCTATGCGTAAAGCGATTGATGAAACAGATCGACGCCGTAACAAACAAATTGAGTTTAATGAGTTACATGGCATTACACCGCGAAGTGCTGTCCGTCAAACCATCAAAGAAATCGATACGGGTGAAGTGTTGAGCGATGATGAGATTGATGAAAATGCACTACAACAAGCTCAATCAATCAGTGCAGATGAACAACATCTACTTTCTGATCCAAAGTTGTTTGCAAAACATATCGGCAAATTGGAAAAGGAAATGCTGAAAGCCTCGAAAGAGCTACAGTTCGAGCAAGCCGCTAGGTTACGTGATGAAATTGTGCGTTTAAAAGCACACATGTTGAAATCTTAAACAGTGAAGCGAATTCCTCAAAAGTGATACATATCTCAACAGTTTTTGTTTATAAAATAGACTAGTTTTATTAGTTAACTATATGACTACTTATAACAAATTCTGTTTTGAGGATTTCTCATGCCATTAATTAAAAATTTCCCAAAAGCCAGTTGGCGTCTAGCAAAAATCGCAATCGGTGGCGTTGTTTTAACAGGGTTGGCCGCAGGCACAATTGCCTACGCACAAGCTAAACCCTTAGCAACCGTTGAAAAAGTTGAATTAGATAAGTATCTCGGGGTTTGGTATGAGGTTGCTCGGAAACCTATCTATTTTGAGCGAAAGTGCGCCTATAACATTACCGCCACTTATACAGTCAATGAAAACGGTAATATTATTGTTGATAATAAATGTTATGACGGTGATGGAAATTTACAACAAAGTTTAGGGGAAGCCTTTGTTGCGAATGCACCTTTCAATAGTAAGTTAAAAGTCAGTTTTTTACCCGAAGGGGTACGGTGGATTCCAATAGGTCGTGGCGATTATTGGGTTCTAAAGCTAGATGAAGAGTATCAAACGGTACTGGTAGGTGAGCCACGTCGAAAATATTTATGGGTGCTATCAAGAACCCCAAATCCAAATAAAGAAGTTATCCTTGAATATTTAAATTATGCAAAGTCGGTTGGTTATGATATTGGCGATATCATTTATCCAGAGCATCGTTAAGGACGTTAAATTTATTCAAACCATGCTTGCATGGTTTTTTTATTTTCATATAGTGGATAAATCAAGTTCTTTATAAAATTTCCCCAGTTTAGAGGTTTATGATGTTTAAAGGAATTGCTTATTCAGTTTTGGCATCAGTAACTTTTGGGGTTCTGTATTACTATACTCAATTGCTTGGTGCCTTTGATAGCGAACAAACTTTTGGTTGGCGTATTATTGCGACCTTGCCATTTTTAACTTTGTTTATGTGGTTTAGTGGCGATTTGTTTCATATCAAAGCCATTTTAAAAAGAGTGATTGCTGCCCCTAGTTTATTATTACTTTTGATGATTACCTCTGTGCTCACCTCAGTGCAATTATGGATATTTTTATGGGGGCCGATGCATGGTCGTGGATTGCAAGTATCTTTAGGTTACTTCCTTTTGCCTTTAGTGTTAGTGTTGGCAGGGAGTGTTCTATATGGGGAAAAGCTTTCAAAGTTTCAGGCGCTTGCTGTATTTCTTGCTATGTTGGGCGTTGGGCATGAAATATGGAGACTGGGCAGTATTGCTTGGGAAACAGCGTTAGTTGCGATTGGTTATACCGCAT
The DNA here is from genome assembly GCF_000156555.1 of Acinetobacter sp. ATCC 27244. NCBI lineage: Bacteria > Pseudomonadati > Pseudomonadota > Gammaproteobacteria > Moraxellales > Moraxellaceae > Acinetobacter > Acinetobacter sp. ATCC 27244. The sequence continues at coordinate 166,130 of NZ_GG665958.1, read as the reverse complement.
ATTTTGTGATTCGAAAGCAAATTAAAACAGATAACTTGGGTGGATTTTGGTGGGATATGATCATTATTCTACCTGTTGCGATTTTCTTCACTCAAACAGGCGATACACCATATTTCAAGTTTCTAGAGCAACCAAGTTTAGCTTTGGTCGTGATGGGACTTGGCCTGTTTAGTGCGATTGGTCTAGGTTGTTATCTTTTGGCGAGTCGCTATTTGCCGTTAATTCTTTTTGGCTTGTTGGGATATTTGGAACCCGTTTTGTTGGCATTGGTCTCATTTGCACTTGGTGAAAAAATTGGTGAAGAAGAGTGGTTGACGTATATTCTTATCTGGTTGGCTGTCTTGGTACTCGTGATTGAAGGTGCTAATCATCTTGTCCAGCAAAAACGACGAAAACAGCAGCTTGAGTTAAATCTAAAACATTATCCCAAGCGGCTTAATAATGCGGAAGATTAACTCAAAAATCGCAATCATATTTGTAAAGTGATCATCAAGCATTTTTATAGGGGGGCTATTACGATGATAGAGAAAGATTTTTAACCAAAATCACAAAAATAATTATAGGTATTTTATGAATTTATAGTCAATTGGGACAAAATCTTAGCTCGTTTAGCAGCTTTTGATTCAATCTTGATGATAATTCCATTACAATTATGGCGTTTTAAAATTTCACGCCCAGTATAGATATTAAATTAGAGGACGTAACTGTGAGCAAAGACACTATCGTTGCCCTACATGCAGAACACCAAGGTCGTTGGAAAAATCGTGAGGAAATCGCGGAACGTATGATTGCCTTGATTGGTCAATTGTACCGTGAGAAAAATATTGTTGTTTCTGTTTACGGACGTTCTTTAATTAACCGTTCAGTAATCCAAATCTTAAAATCACATCGCCGCACACGTATGCTTGATGTTGAGCTTTCAGTTGTAAATACCTTCCCAATCTTGGAAGCGTTAATGAAAGTAGAAAACATTGGTTCTGCGGAAGTTGATATCGGTAAACTCGCGGTTGAATATAAAAATGAAGGCGGTGATGTAGACGCTTTTGTTGCTAAAGCTGTTGCTTCGATTCAAGGTAAGGCAACTGCGGTTGAGTCTAAAGATGTAGTTCTTTACGGGTTTGGTCGTATTGGTCGTATCTTGGCTCGTTTAATCATTAGCCAATCAGGTTTAGGTCGTGGTTTAAGCCTTAAAGCAATTGTTGTGCGCAAGTCTTCTGACGGTGATTTGGCGAAACGTGCTTCTTTATTACGTCGTGACTCTATTCACGGTACTTTTGCTGGTACAATTTCTGTTGATGAAGAAAACGAAGCAATCATTGCTAACGGTAACTTCATTAAAGTGATTTATGCATCTAGCCCAAGTGAAGTTGACTATACAGAATACGGTATTGAAAACGCACTTTTAATCGACAACACTGGTAAATGGCGTGATGCTGAAGGTTTAAGCCAACACTTGAAATGCCCAGGTGTTGCACGCGTAGTGTTAACAGCACCAAGTAAAGGTGAAATGAAAAACGTTGTTTACGGTGTAAACAATACTGACATCTTAGATGAAGACAAAATCATCTCTGCTGCTAGCTGTACAACAAATGCAATTACACCTGTATTAAAAGTTTTAGACGATAAATACAAAGTATTAAATGGTCACGTGGAAACTGTTCACTCGTTCACAAATGACCAAAACTTGATTGATAACTACCATAAAGCAGATCGCCGTGGTCGTGCTGCAACACTGAACATGGTAATTACTGAAACTGGTGCAGCGAAAGCAGTTGCTAAAGCATTGCCTGCACTTAAAGGTAAGTTAACAGGTAATTCTGTACGTGTTCCAACACCTAACGTTTCTCTTGCAATCTTGAACTTGAACTTAGAGAAAGAAGTTGATCGTGAAGAAGTGAACGAATACATTCGTCAAATCTCAATCAACTCTAACTTACAAGGTCAAATTGGCTATACCAACTCATCTGAAGTGGTATCGAGTGACTTCATTGGTTCGCGTACTGCGGGCGTATTTGATGCGCAAGCAACCATTACTTCTGGTACACGTTTAACTGCTTATGTTTGGTACGACAATGAAGTAGGTTATAGCTGCCAAGTATTGCGTATCGCTGAGCAAATGTGTGGTGTGAGCTATACAAAAGTTCCAGCTGAAACAAATGCATAATATTTGTTAGTAAAGCTATACAAAAAAAGCCCAGTTCCCACTGGGCTTTTTTATTGACTGTACAGAATCTATGCAGATTAAAACAAAAAAATCGAAGAGAATAACGACAAAGGGAAAGATTTGGTTAGGAATACTTCATTGTTGCAGTTTAGACGTTTGTTTGCAGTTTTTACTTTGATAGTTGTTGCCAACTTGTGTGGCGTTTATATCGCAATGTGGGTGTTTAAGCATTTCAATATTTACATTCCATTAAAAGATCAAAAAGTTGCGATTGATTTACAAGAACCGTTACAGGTTCGAGTCAAAGTGAAGGAAGCACTGGATGTTGAAGTAAATGGTCGTGTTGATGCAAAAATTCCAATTAACGAACAACTTAGTGTGCCTTTAACTCAAACATTAACTCCCCGTGTTTACTTTGATAGTCAGGTCCCAATCAGCACGATTATTCCTGTTCAGGAAATTATAAAGGTTCATCAAGAACTCCCAATCGATACCAAAGTTCAAGTAAAGATTCTTGGTAGAGACGTCACGTTACCTTTAAAAGGTTCTATTCCACTACAGCTTGATGTGCCGATTGATATCAAAGTGCCGCTACAACAAAAAGTGCACTTAAAGTTTGATGCGCCTGTAAAAACAGTATTGAAAGAAAATCTAAATATTCCATTGAAGACACAGCTCAATGCCAATATTCCTGTACAAGGCAAGCTGAATGTTCCAATCACTTCTGACTTGAATGCAGCTGTAGATGTCAAAAATACCTTACCTGTCAAAATCGCAGAAGGTGAACTCAAGATTCCGCTATCAAGTATGTATCTGGATCGCGTTGTTTCTACAACGAGTGAAAAGAAACCTCATAAAACAGAAATAAAAGTAGGTGAATGAGTCAGATGCTTAAAACATACAAAAGCGCCTTTATTAGTTTTGTGATTTTGACCACATTGGTCGCAATCTTGTTTTGGTTTTATTTGAATATTCAAGCATCGGTCATGGTTTCAGCACAGCAGGCGGATATACGTTTGCCCGAATCTTTAGCCACTCAGATCCAAGTTGGGCAGCATTTACAAGTAAGATCCAAAGGTGAGTTAAACACGGATTTACTCATTGATCGTACTCTGGAATTACCATTGCAAGGCAAATATTTAGCAGATTTAAGTTTTGAAGTTGAAACGCCGATTACAGTGGATATTGATTATCAAACAATGCTTAAAGTAGATGAAGTCATGCCGATAGAGACCACCACTGATCTCATTTATCAGAATAAGTTACTGCCTAAATTCCCTTTAAGTCTAAATATACCCGTAAAGCTGGACATACCGTTTGAACTCAAACGAAGTTATACCGTTCCCGTCAAAATCGTGTTTGAAGGACCTGTACATTTTGCATTTAATGAGTCTATTCATTTGCCGGTGAAGCATCAGTTCTATCCACGTTTAAATATCAATGATGAGATGAATATGAGTTCGATTTCATCGTTCAATGCAATCATGTTTAACTCAGTGCAAGACACAAAAGCAAATTTAGAAATGCAAATGGACCTGCCATTAAGAAATGTAAGACCTTAAAGCCAATAAAATCTGTTTTTTTAAAGCCAAAATCCTATTTGCTGATTTTTCTATTCGAGAATTTTATTAAAATGTGGCAAAATAGCCCGTTTTAAAGAATTTAGAGGATTGGCACATGCGCTTTGTTGATGAAGCAGTCATTACCGTAGAGGCTGGCGACGGTGGCAATGGCGTAGCCAGTTTTCGCCGTGAAAAATTTGTCCCTTTTGGTGGCCCAGATGGTGGTGACGGAGGGCGTGGCGGAAGTATTTACATCCAAGCAGATGATGATACCAGCACACTTGTAGATTACCGATATACACGTCGCTATCGTGCAGAACGTGGTAAGAATGGTTCGGGTGCGAACTGTTCTGGTCGTGGCGGTGAAGATGTCATTTTAAAAGTGCCTGTAGGTACCACGATTGTTGATACTGAGTCTGGTGACATTATTGGTGACTTGGTTGCAGATGGTCAGCGTGTCAAAGTCGCCAATGGTGGTGATGGTGGTTTAGGCAATACGCACTTTAAATCATCAACGAACCGTGCACCTCGTAAATGTACGCATGGTATCAAAGGTGAATATCGTGAAGTACGTTTAGAGTTAAAAGTGCTTGCTGATGTTGGCTTACTGGGTATGCCAAATGCGGGTAAATCAACTTTCATCCGTGCGGTGAGTGCTGCAAAACCAAAAGTTGCCGATTATCCATTTACAACAATGGTGCCAAACTTAGGTGTCGTTGATGCAGATCGTCATCGCTCATTTGTGATGGCCGATATTCCTGGATTGATTGAAGGTGCTGCAGAAGGTGCAGGTCTTGGTATTCGTTTCCTTAAGCATTTGGCGCGTACACGTATTCTTTTGCACATTGTTGATGTTCAGCCGATCGACGGATCTGATCCAGCACACAATGCCAGAGCGATTTTGGCTGAGTTAGAGAAATTCTCTCCAACATTGGCGAAGCTTCCTGTGGTGTTGGTGTTGAATAAATTAGATCAATTGCCAGAAGAGTCACGAGAAGAATGGTGTCAGCATATTCTTGATGAATTGCAATGGAAAGGTCCAGTATTTAAAACTTCTGGTCTTATGTCTGAAGGAACCAAGGAGGTTGTGTATTACCTCATGGATCAAATCGAGCAACAACGCGAGCGTGAAGTTGAAGATCCTGAGTACGCAGCAGAAGTTAAAGCATTCCGTGATCAGCTTGAAGCTGAAACACGTGAACAAACCATCGCAGCAAAAGAAGCTTATCGTGCATTGCGTAAGGCCCAGCGTGAAGCAGACCTGGAAGATGACGAAGATGATTTTGACGATGAAGATGATGATGGCGGCGTAGAAAGCGTCTACGTTCGTGATTAATTAGACTGTTAAACTCCCTTTTAATTCCTGTTGTACAGCAATCGTCGCTGTGCAACAGGAAAAATAATTTGAGGAAAAAATGATAGAAGTGGTCGATGGGCAACGTCAGCTCAATGCGTGTAAACGAATCGTTGTTAAAATCGGATCATCTTTACTGACTGCAAATGGGCAAGGTTTAGATCTACAGGCAATTTCGCATTGGGCGAAACAAATTGCAGATCTACACAATGCTGGACATGAAATTATTTTAGTGTCCTCTGGTGCAGTAGCAGAAGGGATGGTACGCATGAAACTTGCGAGTCGACCCACTGATCTACCCAGTTTGCAGGCTTGTGCCGCGATCGGTCAAATGGGCTTGATCCATACATGGTCAAGTGTATTAGATCAACATGGCATCCGCACTGCTCAGGTTCTTTTGACTCATGATGATCTTGCTGATCGTCGTCGTTATCTCAACTCATGTGATGCATTGCAGAACTTGATTGATTGGCGTGTTATTCCTGTCATCAATGAAAATGATACCGTATCTACAGACGAAATCCGTTTTGGGGATAATGATACCTTGGCGGCAATGGTTGCAGGTCAAGTACAGGCTGATTTGTTGATTATCTTAACGGATCAACAAGGCATGTTTGACTCAGATCCACGCAACAATCCAAATGCCAAGCTATTCTCTTCAGTTCGAGCACTTGATGATCGCTTGTTTGAAATGGCTGGTGGCGGCGGTGTGCTAGGACGTGGTGGTATGGTGACAAAAGTTCGTGCTGCGCGTTTAGCTGCGCGTTCTGGTTGCCCAACATTAATCGCAAGCGGTGAAAGTGAAAATGTACTCGCCCGTTTAATGTCGGGTGAGATGATGGGAACGTTATTCACCACTGACAATGATCGTGTTACCGCACACCAAAAATGGTTGGCAGCACATCTTCAAACTGCTGGACGTTTAGTCATCGATGATGGTGCTGTAGAGGCGATTAAACTGAAACATCGTAGTTTATTACCCGTGGGCGTGAAAGCGATAGAAGGGCATTTTGATCGCGGTGATGTGGTTGAGTGTGTGGATAAAAAAGGACAACGTATCGCAGTTGGACGTGTCAATTTTAGTTCACGCTCTGCTGATCTTGTTAAAGGATTGTCGTCAGATAAAGTCCATCAGGTCTTAGGTGAAGCACGTTCCTTGGAAATGATTCATCGCAATCATATGGCAATTTATTGATCCAAACATCGTTCTGACCATATAAAAAAGACTTCTCTCGGGAAGTCTTTTTTTGGCTTAAATTTTTGAATTATTTTTGTTGTTGAATATTTTTCCCCATTTTTGCCAATAAAATGACGGGAATCAGCCCAACTAAGACGATTAACAACGCTGCGATTGCACCATCTTCATATGTTCCTCTAGCTGCTTCAGCATAAAGTTGAGTTGCTAGTGTTTCCATGTTGAGTGGTCTGAGCAATAAGGTTGCAGGTAGTTCTTTCATACAGTCTACGAAAATGAGTAGGGCTGCTGAAATAATCGCAGGGCGTAATAACGGTAAATGCACACGCCATAAAATAGAAAAACGATTTTGACCTAGGTTACGTGCAGCATCATCAAAAACACCATGAATACGATTATAGCCTGACTCAATTCCACCGATGGCAATTGCTAGAAAACGGACGCAATATGCATAGATCAAGGTAAATGTAGTACCTAGAAATAATAAGCCCGTGTGAATTCCAAGTTTAAATTCCAAGAAGTCGGCAACAGCATGATCTATTTTGCCTAGTGATAGCATGAGTCCAATTGCTAGAACGGTTCCAGGAATCGCATAGCCTAAGCTAGAGATACGGCTAAACCATGTATTTTGAGTAAAACGAGCCGCACTAACGATAAGAAAACCAATAAAAATGGTGATCACTGTTGCAAGGCTGGCTAGGCTTAGCGTATTGATTGAGGCTTGAAGCAAATAATCAGAAAACCCTGCATATTGAAATCGTTTATATGATTCTACGAGTAGATGGCTAATCGGAATCAGAAAACCGATACAGATTGGAATTAACCCTAAACCTAGAAATAGCCATGCTTTGCTTCCTGTGACTTGTTGTGCAGGCATCAATCGACTACGTTGGGCCGAATTCATATAGCGTTGCTTACGTCGTCCAAGTCGTTCTACGATCACCAATAAAGTAATGATCATTAGCATGAAAATAGCAATTTGTGCTGCACTGGCGAGATCGGATTGGTTTATCCATGTAGAGTAGATGGATAACGTAAGGGTTTTAACACCTAAAAATTCGGTTGCTCCAATATCATTGATGGTTTCCATCAATGCCAAACTTGCGCCAACAGCAATCGCAGGTCGAGCTAGAGGAATGGCAACTCTTAAAAAAACTTGATTGGGTTTTAGTCCTAGGCTTCGTGCGACTTCAATCAAACTAGCTGATTGCATCAAGAACATGGCACGCGTACTGAGATATACGTAGGGATATAACACAAAGCTTAAAAGGAAAATACAACCCCAAACTGATCGAATATTAGGAAACCACCAAGGCTGTGCTTCCCAACCAAACCAAGCACCTAAGACCGTTTGTACAGGACCAATTGGATGCAGAATATCAATATAACTATAGGCAATAATATAAGTAGGGACAGCGAGTGGAAGTAGCAATGCCCAATCTAAAAAAGCACGTCCTCGAAACTGATAAGCCGTCACCAGCCATGCACTACCAGTCCCGATTAAAATGGTCAGTAGACCGACCCCCAATAAAAGGAGAGTGGTATCAACTAAGGTGGGTGGAAGAACATAGCGCAGCAAATGTCCCCAAATATCGCTATTGCCTTGTAATGCTGTCCAAATTAGTGCCAGTACAGGTAAACAAGCCAGTAGGGTCAAAATACCACTAAGCGAAAATAGTAAACGAGGTGAGTCTTTCTTTTTGATCATCGAGGATATTGGGGATTAAGTGAGAAAAAGGCAAAACAAATCAGTAAACAGGCAATCTTGATGATCGCCTGTTTACGCATTGCGAGGCTTAGTGATTAAATTGAACTTTATCGACTAAAAGGTTGGCTGTTTTACGATGACGTGCAATATCGCTTAAACGAATTTTGTCAACTTCCAGTTTACCAAAGCTCGCAATAATTGGATCAACTTTAACACCTGCTTTTACAGGGTACTCAAAGCCACTTTGTGCATAAATTGCTTGAGCATGGTCAGAAGCTAAGAATTCAAGTAATTGAACAGCCTCTTTAGGGTTCGGCGCATATTTAGCGACAGCAGCTCCTGACACATTGACATGTGTACCGCCATTTTTAAAGCGCGGTAATACGACATTGATGGCATTGCCCCAACGTTGTTGCTCAGCATCCCCAGTACGCATCGTACCTACATAGTAAGTATTCGCTACACCGATATCACAGATTTTACCCAGAATATCACGGGCTACATCACGGTCACCGCCACTTGCTGGTCGTGCCAAATTTGCTTTCACACCACGAAGCCATTGTTCAGTTGCCTTCTCACCGTGATGGGTAATATAAGCTGCAATTAAACTGGTGTTATATGCATGACTACCTGAACGAATACAGATTTTCCCTTTCCATTTTGGATCAGCTAAATCTTCATAATTGATTGCAGTTAAAGGCGTGCGTTCTTTAGATGCATAAACAGCACGTGCGCGCATTGATAATGCATACCAGTGACCATTTGCCGCACGTAAGTTTCCAGGAATAGCAGTATTCAGGACCTTTGAGTTAATACGTTGAGTTAAGCCACCTTCAACTAAATCAACTAAATTACCAAAATCAACAGTCAGCATCACATCAGCAGGCGAACGTCGTCCTTCCGCTTTTACTCGCTCAAGTAATCCATCTTTGATAAAAACAGTATTTACTTTAACGCCTGTTTTTTCACTAAATTCTTGTAAAAGTGGTTGAATTAAAACAGGTTCTCTAGTGGTATATAGGTTTACTTGAGCGGCATTAGCCCAGCTACTTCCTAATGCCACTAGTCCAGCTAAAGCAATATGAAGCTTTGACAGTTGTTTCATTTATTTCATCCCTAATCACAAAGTTTAAACATTGAACGTTTGTTTGGTGCGAATATTTTCGATCGGTGTTTGATCATCTAAAGCGTAGAAGAAGCATGTCGTTAAATCTACGTGGATATACACTTGTTCTGCTGTACTAAAATTCTGTTGATAGTCAACTTGTGCCAATAAGATATTATTTTCATTCTCAATTTGTAGACGTAATTGTTGAGTATGTCCCATAAAACTTGAAGAAATGATTTTTGCAGGCAATCTATTCTCAGCAGCTTCTTTGAAAATGTGAATCTGGTGCGGACGAAAACAACATTGAATTGCTTGCTCTGTTTGTTTTAAGTGTTGAGGTTTTGGGATTGCCCCAAAAATTGTATGAAGTTGATCATTTTCTATTTGTGCAGATATTTCATTGAGTGCAGAAAAATAACGTGCCGCAAATAAGGTTTTAGGTTGTAAATAAAGCTGTTTTGGTGTTCCGATCTGAATAATTTTGCCTTGATGCATCAAAATAATTTGATCCGCGATTTGCAGGGCTTCTTCTGGATCATGGGTTACGATGACGGTCGTTGTAGCTGTCTTCTTTAAGATTTCGATGGTGCTTTGGCGAATATGATCACGCAAACGATGATCTAAATTAGAAAAGGGTTCATCCATCAGTAGAACTTGCGGTTTGGGTGCAAGAGCACGTGCCAAAGCAACACGTTGTTGCTCACCACCGGATAGGGTATATGGATAACTATGTAGATGATGATGCATAGAGACGTGTTTCAATGCTTGTTCTGCAATCGTTTGTCGCTGTTGTTTTGGTAATTTTCTTAAACCAAACATGACGTTTTCCAACACACTTAGGTGAGGGAACAGCGCATAATCCTGAAACACTAAGCCAATATTTCGCTCTTCTGCCGGCACTTGTTGTTGTGCATTCCATAAAATGTCTTGTTCAAGTTGAATTGAACCACTGCTAGGCGTTTCTAAACCCGCAATCAACCGTAGCATCGTCGTTTTGCCACAACCTGAATGTCCGAGTAAACAGATAATCTGTCCGCGAGTAGCAGACCATGTTGCCTGATTGACCGCAAATCGAGCTCCATATTGCTTGCTCAATTGTTGGATGGTTAAGACATTGGCCTGAGGTGCAGTATGAGCATTCATGGTCAATTCACAGTACAATTTATTTGAGCAAATAATAACTAATAATTCTTCTCATGTAGAGTCTTTTTCTAATTTCTTTTGCGGTTGCTTTTCATCAACATGTTGTGGATGTATAACGTGTGGAAGTGTTAAATCTTGTCCAACCATGTAAGCGTGATCTGTCAAGCTGAACATTTCAAGATCTTCATGGCTATTACCATAGGCATAAACTTGATGGTACTCATTCAGATTGTATTGTTGCAGTACTCTGATTTTTTTCTGTTCGCAGCTACAGTCCAAAGACTGGTAATGGCCAGAGAGAGTGCCATTAATAATTTCTGTTTCTGTACAAATCAATTCGATATTTAATAATTCACAGATCGGCGCTAAATATAAGTCAATTGAAGCGGAAACAAGCACAACATGATCGCCACGTTGTTGGTGTAAATAAAGTTGTTGAAGTAGGTCTGGATCTAATTCTTTAATAATTTGTTGTGCATAATTGATTGCGATACTTTGTATTTGCTTCGCTGTCATGCCTTTAAACATCGTTTGAAATAATCGAGGTCTCATCGCATGTGCAGGATATAGACCTAGATAGTAGGCCTGAATCCAAGGAAGGATTTTCAAGCCTTTTAAAATAACATGATGTTTCGGGAGGGCGAAAAAAATAAATCGGGTAAAACTGTCTTTGGGATAAAGCGTGCCATCAAAATCAAATAAAGCAAGATTTACAGTTTTAGTTGTTTTGCTCTTTGCATGCATGTTTCATATCGTCCATTTACACGGCTTGCAAACCAATTGGTATTATAATCACGGCTCAACTTTGGACCAGAAATTACGACTTGAGGCATAATCGCATATTTTGCATCCTTACCTGTTTTGCTTTGATATAAATTTTGTAGCGCTGTATAAGTCTGTGTATTTTCGAATTTCTTTGATTTCTCTTTTTTTAAGTCACTACGAATTTGACGTGGAGTAACTAAAACCCCATTTTCAGCAAATACTGAAATCAAAGCTTTTTCGGTTTGGCTTTGAGTCGCACGAACATTACCTTCTTTATTATAGATAAGTAGGTCGCCGTCTAAATCAATTTCAATATCAGTCAATGCATCTAACATACTTTGAAATGCTGCATTGCGGCTGGAATACATGCCAGAATTATAGTCAGCAAAGCGATAAATTGCGCGATCATAATCTGCAGGATAAACCATTAAACGATGGATGCCATAATATAGGCCACCGTATTGGGTATAGAGATCATTGCGTAATTCTGCAGTGCTCATACCAATACGTTTATGTTCTTTGGCATAATTAATATGAACTTGCATCGATCCTAGGGTGGTAATTGGATTCATTTTCTCACTAACATCTTGACCTACAAGTTTTGCAGCGCCAGTTAAAGCACTTATATGGTAATGTTTCGCCATATAATCAAAAATTTCACGATAAAGTAGATCAAGCTCACGTTCAGTTTTAACTCTGCGCATTTGGCGCATATAGTTGTCTTCAGGAGAAGGTTGATTTTTTAACACATCTTCGAAATAACCTGCGACGGTGCCACCGATTGTTTCCCCAAGTTTTGCTTCGAATTTTTCATTTAACCGTGTATTAATTTCCTGAACTGCTTTTTCACCTAAACCAGCGACTTGTGGGTCTGCAACAAAGTTTGACTCTTGATCCACCACGGCAACAATCGTGCATACATTCTGTTTAGATTGAGGGATATTAAGTTCTTGCATAATGTCATGAATATCTTGTGCCCAAGCGTCACGATCACGTACACGTGCTGGAATCACACTTTTAATCTGATCTGCTTTTAGTGCAGGTTCTTTATCATTTGCCCACCATGCAAAATCACCACAAGCGGTGAGACTGGCACAGCTGATGATTAGGCTAAGTGTTTTTAATAGCGGACGAGATGAGTATGATTTGTTCATGATCAGGACAACACCACATAAAAAGATGAGTCGAATGGGCGAATGAAGTATACTATGGCGATCAGAAATTGTAAGAAAATATATGTATATTGGTTCATATCAACTGTCAAATAATTTGATCGTTGCTCCGATGGCAGGGGTTACAGACCGACCATTTCGAACATTGTGTAAATACTTTGGTGCTGGGCACGCGGTTAGTGAAATGATGACCGCTGATAAAACCTTGCGTATGAGCAAAAAGAGTCTGTATCGTGCAAATTTTGATGGTGAATTAGCACCAATTTCAGCACAAATAGCGGGTTCTGATCCTGAGCAATTGGCTGAGGCTGCACGCTATCAAGTTGCCAATGGGGCGCAAATTGTTGATATCAATATGGGCTGCCCTGCAAAGAAGGTTTGTAACAAACTGGCGGGTTCTGCTTTGTTGCAAGATGAAGATCTGGTTGCACGTATTTTGGATACAGTCGTTGCTGCTGTTGATGTTCCAGTAACATTAAAAACTCGTCTTGGTTTTTTAAATGGTCAAGAAAATATTTTGCGTGTGGCGAAACGAGCTGAAGAGGCGGGGATTGCTGCTTTGGCTCTGCATGGACGTACGCGTGAAGATATGTATTTAAATCATGCTCGCTATGAACTCATAAAACAGGTGAAACAACTCATCGGCATCCCAGTGATTGCGAATGGTGATATTGATAGTCCAGAAAAAGCAAAATATGTATTAGATTATACTGGCGCAGATGCCATTATGATTGGACGAGCAGCACAGGGCCGACCTTGGATTTTTAGAGAAATCGCGCATTACTTAAAAACAGGTGAGCATCTCGCTACGCCTGATATTTCTGAAGTTAAAGCTGTTTTATTGGGGCATTTGTCTGAACTTTATCAATTTTATGGTGAATATTCAGGTTGTCGTATTGCCCGTAAACATATTGCTTGGTACACCAAGGGTTTACGTTCAAGCAATGAGTTTCGACAAAATATGTATAAGGTTGAAAGTACCGCTGATCAGGCAAAAGTCGTTGAAGCCTATTTTGATCAATTACTTGATCTCGGTCAGCGAATGAGCGATGTACAAGTTGAACAAGTAAATTTGTTAGAGATTAAATAACCAGAATTTGCGTATTTGAAAAAGCCTGTAATTCGATTTGAATTACAGGCTTTTTATTATGCTAAATGAGCTGTAATTTTCTGCAAGATTTGCAAGATCACATCAAACTCACTTTGAAGTGGAGTGCTTTTGCGTGTCACTAAAGCTAAAGTACGACTTGGAGCATCTTCGATGGATTTAATAGAAATCGTTTCATTACCATTCAACATGCTATTTTTAATCGCAATTTCAGGTAAAAGTGTGAAACCTAAATCAGAAGATACCATTTCGACCAATGTTGGTAGTGAACTTGCTTTTAAGCGATGATCATTTTTGCGTTCACCAACAGGGCAGGCACTCAATGCATGATCACGTAAACAATGGCCTTCTTCAAGTAACATCAATCGTGACAGATCAAGATCATCTAAAGAGTTTGCATTGGCAGCATTGCTGTCATTTTTATTGTAAACCAGTGATAAATGCTCTTTTGCGATTTCAGCAACTTTTAAACCGCGTGTATCAAATGGCAGTGCAAGAACAATCATATCTAGATTGCCATGTTCCAATTTTTCTACAATCTTTTCGCTTTGTGCTTCATGTAGATGGAGTTGAATTTTTGGCAATTGTTGATGCACTTCATCCAAGAGTTGCGTCAAGATAAAAGGTGCAATTGTTGGGATAATACCAAGATGCAGGTCACCTGTTAGCGGCTCACTCATTTCTCGGCTTAAACGCATAAGATCTTGTGCATCAGCTAATAACACACGTGCACGAGCAACAACTTGTTCACCTAGAGGGGTTAAACGGACGTTTTGACGATCACGTTCAACTAAGACGCCACCTAGCAGACGCTCTAATTCCATGATTCCCCCAGATAAAGTGGACTGGGTAACAAACGAACGGCGTGCTGCTTCAGTAAAATGTAATGTTTCTGACAACGTAACTAAATATGATAGCTGTCTTAATGAGGGTAATGCAGCCATAGTGTCCTAGTGTGATGATCTAAAATGATGAACAAACAAATCGCTAAGTTGCGGGATGAAATGTGCAGGAATATCATGCCCCATTCCATGAATTAATTCAAACTTAGCACCCGTAATTGCTTTTGCAACCGCTTTACCATGACTTGGTGGTAGTAAACGATCTTTTGAACCGTGCACAACCAAAGTGGGCTGAGTGGTATTCTTGTTCAATGGTAACAAAGAACCTGTACATAATATTGCTAAAAATTGTTGAAGTACACCCGCTGGATAAAAACTACGGCGATATAATTTTCGAATGGTTTGAATTGCTTCAACTTGATTCACATAACCAGGTGAACCAATAATTTGAAATACTCTTAGACTATGATTAACAATTGACTCTTCATCACGTGCTGGAGGCCTTCCCAATAAACTGAAAAGTTGTTTTGGATAAGGGAAAGGAAGGAAAGGTTGATTGTTACTCGTAAACAATAGTCCAACTTTTTCTACCTTTTCAGGGTATTTCGCCGCAACGATTTGAGAAATCATGCCGCCCATCGATGCACCTAGTAGATAGGTTTTTTCAATACCTAATTGGTCAATGAGCATGGCGACATCATCTGCCATATCATACAGTGTATAGGGCGCACCTTCATTGCCAAGCCCAAACATGAAACGTCCCATGAGTTTCATTGTATTGAGTCTTTTACCTTTATTTCTAATTTTTGAAGATAAACCAATATCACGATTATCAAAACGAATCACACGAAACCCTTGGTCAATCAGCGCTTTACAAAAGAAATCAGGCCAAAATAACATTTGTGCACCTAATCCCATGATGAGCAGAACTGTTGGATGTTCAGGGTTTCCGCCGATTTCAACATGGAGTTCGATACCATTGCCCAAACTTACTTTGGTCTCTTGCATAAATGCAGTATAAGGCGACACATTAAATTGAAGGGCACTGTTCATGCTGCTCGTTCCAAGTTGAATTATTTTTGTCGGTATTGAGTTTGTTGAAACCTCATTTTTCAACAAACTCGCTATATTTAATAAACCTTAATTTTGTGCAGGAATCAAGTCAGGCACAAGTTTGGTCAGTGTCAAACGCTGTTTTGCAGCTGTTGCACCTAAAAGTACAAAGCCTCTTAATGTGCCTTCTGCATCAACTGCTTTGGCTAACATTCCATCTTCAAAGTCTTCCATTTCCCAAGCCACATCAATATCTAATGGGGCTGGTAAAACAGTGAGTGGTGCTGCAGGAGTTTTTACTGCAACAGGCATCGCTGGATAGTGTACGGCAGTGTTTTGACCACTTAAAGTTTTAGCCAATGCTCGAGCTTGTTGCATGATTGGCATCACATAAGGAAGTAAAGTTCCGTTGACTTCAGCACAGTCACCAACCGCGTAGATATCTGCTTGATTGGTTTCTAATAAAGTATTGGTGATGACACCACGACTTGTTTGAATCCCTGCTGATTTTGCTAGGGCTGTATTTGGTTGTAAACCAATTGCTGATAAAACGATATCCGCAATCAAGGTTTGTCCATTTGCAAGTGTTACAGCGTAATCTTCACCATCATTAATTTTGGTAATTTTTTCAACTGTTGTTGAAAGGACAAATTTAATTCCAGCTTGTTCTAAGTTGTTTTTGAATAAGTCTGCAACATGACTAGGCAATAAACGTCCCAATGGTTGTGGGGCAAGATCGATTACCGTAATATTATATTCGCTATGTAATAAATCATTGGCAAATTCACATCCAATCAAGCCTGCACCTAAAATAACAACGCGTTTATCTTTACGTTGAGCAAGGTTTTCACGGAAGTTACGATAGTCAATCAATGAGTTAACGACATGGATATCATCACTGCCATCACCTGAGATAGCTAAACGGATTGGATTCGCACCGACTGCAAGGACAAGTTTAGAGTAGGGTTGCGTAATCGTTTCACCATTTTTTTCTAAAACGATTTCATGTGCTTCTGCATGGATTTCTTTGACCCACGTTTCTGCCTCGATACGCATATTGAGTTGAGTTGCCATTTTATTAGCATCGCCTAAAGCAATTTGCTCAGGTGCTTTATTGCCTGCGAAAGCATTGGATAATGTTGGTTTTGCATAATTTACCGCATCATCTCCACAGATCATAACAAGTTCTTGTTCTGGGCTCAGTTTGCGAAATTCACGAGCAACGGTATAACCAGCCATACCAGATCCGATGATGACGATAGGATGCATGAGATTCTCCAACATTTTTTATATAAAAATTAAACTAAAGAAAAAAGACCATGAGAGAGGGGGTGTGACCACTTGATCTATGGTTGCGACAGAAGATATTTTTTAGGCGATACAAGGCATGGCTTGTGAAATTTAGTAATTCTAAATGAATAAGACATAACGTAGTAGCGTCAAAAAATCTCCCTGTCCCGTAGGGTTGTGGCTAAAAATCCCTCATACTTCGTTATGAAACTTGGCAAGGAAATAGCCATTACCTGCGTTTCATGTCTTGTCTGATGAATTTTTAGCCTACAACGCAACCCATTTATAAAGTGATCACAGCCCCTAGAGGTCTTTTTGACAATCTTAGATTTCAATCATTTCAAAATCGGCTTTTGAAACACCGCAATCTGGGCAAGTCCAATCATCAGGAATATCTTCCCATTTAGTACCTGCTGCAATGCCGTCTTGTGGCCAACCTTCTGCTTCGTCGTAAATCCAACCACAAACGATACATTGATATTTTTTCATGTGACTCTCCAAACTGATAGGTATGCTCAAATTGCCTTTCAGTAAAACTGTTCCATAATGTCGCTACGATCGCTGCAATATAGTACTAACTTGTGTTGATCGGGAGTTAGATTTTTACGCAGAACGACATTTAAGTAAAGTAAATGCAAGAGTTTAATCATTTATTAAAAAAGAGATATGGCAATTCAAGCCGAAAGTCTTGTTATTTGAGCAATTGCTCTAAATTTATTCGTGTCATTCTTCGTGAATGTAATTGAAAATAACGAAACGTATAAAATTGGTGTGAATAAAAAATAAACATTTGAACAAGCGGTATCATATTTTGAGCGTTAATTATTAGAGAATTAAACATATGGAAACCTTGGTATACAGCATAAAAATTCATGCCCCTCAACAAAAAGTATGGGATGTGCTTTGGACTCTTGACAGTTATCAGGCTTGGACAAAATTCTTTTCACCCAGTTCAACGATGCGAAGTGATTGGAAGGTTGATGGTAAGACTTATTTCTTAGATGGAGAAGGCAATGGAATGATTTCGACAATTGCAAGTATTGAAGAACCGAAACAATTGATCTTTAAGCATCTCGGTATCATTCAAAATGGTCAAGAAGACTTAGAGAGTGATGAGGTAAAGTCATGGGCTGGAACTTTGGAAAAATATTTTCTGCTTGAATCAGGCGCAGATACTGAACTACATGTCGAAGTGGATGTGCAGCCTGAATACATTGAAATGATGGATAAAGGGTTTAAGCAAGGTTTGGAAGCGATTAAACAAATGTCAGAAAGTTAAGTAAAATGAGTGCATAGATCGGGGTGAAAATCTGAGTGAGAAAAGCAAGGAAAACTGATAATTATCTGCTTTTTTCATGAATGTCAGGTCGAAAAGATACGAAAATGTTTTACGATCTGCTATTCTATGTGCCTTTATTTTTACTTAAACCGAGGCAGAGATGACGCAACAAAACGCTCAATCGACTTCTGAACAGACACTTTCCGAAAACGATTTAATCGCACAGCGTCATGCCAAATTAAAGCAAATCCAAGAAACCGCTAAACAAACTGGCAAGAGCCCTTGGCCAAATACCTTTAAACGTGAACACTATACCGCAGATTTACAAGAACAATTTAAAGATCAAGACAAAGCACAAATCGAAGGTGCTGAAAAAGTTTATGTAAAAGTTGCGGGTCGTGTCATGCTCAATCGTGGATCATTTATTGTGATTCAGGATATGACAGGTCGTATCCAACTTTATGTTGATCGTAAAGGTTTACCAGCAGATGTTCTAGAGACAATTAAAAGTTTAGACCTTGGTGATATTATTGCAGCTGAAGGTTATATCGGGCGTTCTGGGAAAGGTGATTTATATGTGCACCTTGAAGCTTTTGAGTTGCTTACTAAATCGCTTCGTCCACTTCCAGATAAGTTTCATGGTTTAACCGATACTGAAGCGAAATATCGTAAACGTTACTTAGATTTGATCGTAAACGAAGAAACACGTAAGACTTTTGAGATTCGCGCAAAAGTAGTCGCAGGTATTCGTGCATTCTTAACCAATGAGCGTTTCATGGAAGTAGAAACACCGATGATGCATGTCATTCCAGGTGGTGCTTCTGCAAAACCATTTGTAACCCATCATAATGCGTTAGATATGGAACTCTATTTGCGTATTGCGCCTGAGTTGTACTTAAAACGTTTGGTTGTTGGTGGTTTTGAGCGTGTGTTTGAAATTAACCGTAACTTCCGCAACGAAGGGGTTTCAACGCGTCATAACCCTGAATTTACCATGATTGAGTTTTATCAAGCTTATGCAGATTATAAGGACTTGATGGAACTTACTGAAAACATGCTTGAGAAATTGGCCATTGATATTTTAGGTACAACTGATGTGCCTTATGGCGAAGAAGTTTATAGCTTCAAAGGTCCATTTAAGAAGATTTCAATGTTCGATGCTATTCTTGAGCATAACCCTGATTTCACACCTGAAAATGTCAATGATCGTGAATTCTTGGCGAAATTTACTCAAGATGTATTAAAAGAAAAAGTTAAGCCAGGTTTTGGTTTGGGTAAGTTGCAGACAATCGTATTTGAAGAAACAGTTGAGACGAAACTTCGCCAACCGACGTTCATCACAGAATATCCTGCGGAAACTTCACCACTTGCACGTCGTAATGATGATAATCCGCATATTACTGATCGTTTCGAGTTTTTTATTGGCGGTCGTGAGTTGGCGAATGGTTTCTCAGAGTTAAACGATCCAATTGATCAAGCTGAACGTTTCCAAGCACAAGTTGCAGAAAAGGATGCAGGTGATGATGAAGCAATGCATTACGATGCGGACTTTATTGAAGCGCTTGAATACGGTTTACCTCCAACAGCGGGTGAAGGGATTGGTATTGATCGTTTGGTGATGTTATTCGCTAATGCACCAAGTATCCGTGATGTGTTGTTATTCCCACATATGCGCCGTAAAGACTAATTTTCGAGTTATGCGGAACACCAAAGGCCACTTTTATAAGTGGTCTTTTTTGCATTCTACGTTAAGAAATGTAATTGTTCAGTTTGGTGATTGAAAACAACCTATAAAAAAACGATGATGTGTTCATAAATAAATTTGAGAACAGTCTGGATATGTTTTTAAAAAAATCGCTTTATGTCGCATTATTTGCGTCTCTCTCTTCCGCTGTATTTGCGCAAGGTATTGTGTTAAATGATGAAAACTTACGCACCGACCTAAATTGGTTAAATCAACAAGGCGTTATCCAAATCAGTACTTCAACTTGGCCAATGAGTGGAGATGAGATTAAACGCGCTTTATCACAAGCTCAAGTAACCAATAAAGCACAACAGAATGTTATCGACTCTGTTATGCATGCGATTGCTGCGGACAATGCAACAGCAAAAGTAGGATTACATGCAGGTACTGATCTTAAAACTGTGCCTCAGGCTTTTGGTGATAGTCAAAAGTCCCAGTATCAAGCTGCTTTAGAGTTCAACGCTGGCGGTGAAAATTGGGATACAAAAATCAGAGTGAATGGTGAAAAAGATCCTTTGATTGACAATGGTAATGATGTCAACGTTGAAGGTTCATATATTGCAGGAAAGCTTTGGAATCAATGGGTCATTGCTGGTCAAATTCCTACATATTGGGGACCAGGACACGATGGTAGCTTGATTCGTGGTGATGCCAGCCGTCCAGTTTACGGTGTCACGGTTCAACGTGCAGTACAAAATGCATTTGAAACGAAATGGTTGTCTTGGATTGGACCATGGCAATATCAAGCCTTTGCAGGACAATTAGATGACTATGAAGCAATTCCAGATACAAAGCTAATCGGTCTTCGATTCACAGCGCGTCCGTTCCAAGCTCTGGAAATTGGTGCTTCACGTGCAATCCAATGGGGTGGGGATGGGCGTCCTGAGAGCTTTAGTTCTTTATGGGATGCAATGTTAGGAACGAGAGATAACGGTGGTCGAGGTAAACCAGATCCTGCCAATCAGATTGCAGGCTTTGATGCTCGTTTGTTCTTACAGCCGTTATGGGGTGTACCAATTAGCTTCTATACCCAATTCGTTGGCGAAGATGAAGCTGGTGGTTTACCTGCAAAATATCTGTATCTAGGTGGTGCTGATTTCTCATCAAGCTATAAAAATATGCCGTACCAGTTATATGCAGAATGGGCGGATACGCGTACTAATGGAGAGGCAAAAGGCATTTCCTATAATCATCATATTTACAGAGATGGCTACTACCAACATGGTTTCCCATTAGGGCATGCTATGGGTGGTGATGGACAAATGTATTCCGTTGGTGGGGATATTCGTTTTGATACGATGAATCGCTTAAGTGGGCGAGTGATGTACGCAAACGTTAGCCAAACTCAGCGTGTAGAGTTAAATAATGCTGCTTTCCCTAAATCAGATAAGATCAAAGGTATAGATATCACTTGGACTCATTATGTCAAACCAACAATCCCATTAAAGGTAAATGGTTGGGTGAGTGATTCTGATGTGAATGGTAGTGATGGTGGTGTTTCTGTTGGTGTAGAAATTCCATTAGAAAAAAATATGTTCCGTTTCTAATTTGAAAGTATTGCGGAAAGAGGTCTACAGAGGCCTCTTTTTTGCTTGGAGTGAATTATGTGAATTGGGGAGTATTTTGTAGATTTTATTATTCTTTGCATATCACAATTTTGCATATTTATATGAAAAAACAAGCTAAAGAACTCGTTCTAAATTATTATAATGAATAAACTTTGCTAGCTGATGAAAAAGTAAGTTAGTAAGCATATTGATATCATGAAAAATTGGAGTTGTTATGGCACTCGTTCCTCCACACGGTCTTCCAAGTGGTGGTGTAAAACCACTTATAGATTTTATGGGTAACATGGATAAGGAGGTAAGTGTACATGACTGAGAATAGATTAACGCACCTCAAGCAACTTGAGGCTGAAAGTATTCATATCATTCGTGAAGTCGCGGCTGAATTCGAAAATCCTGTGATGCTTTACTCGATTGGTAAAGACTCTGCAGTGATGTTGCATCTTGCACTTAAAGCATTTTATCCTGCGAAACTCCCATTCCCATTACTACATGTAGATACAGGTTGGAAATTTAAGGACATGATTGCTTTTCGCGATAACATGGCGAAAACGCATGGCTTTGATCTGATCGTTCATCAAAATGTTGAAGGGCGTGAGGCAGGCATCAATCCATTTGATCATGGTAGCTCTAAATATACAGACATCATGAAAACTCAGGGCTTAAAACAAGCCTTGGATAAATACCAGTTTGATGCTGCTTTTGGTGGTGCACGTCGCGATGAAGAAAAATCACGAGCGAAAGAACGTGTTTATTCATTCCGTGATACGAAGCACCGCTGGGATCCTAAAAACCAACGTCCAGAACTTTGGAATCTTTACAATGGTAAAGTAAACAAAGGTGAAAGTATTCGTGTATTCCCATTATCTAACTGGACTGAATTAGATATTTGGCAATATATCTATCTAGAAAATATTCAAATCGTTCCTCTTTATTTCTCTGCTGTACGTCCAGTGGTAGAACGCAGTGGTACTCTTATCATGGTGGATGATGAGCGTATGCGTTTGAAAGAAGGTGAAGTCCCACAAATGAAATCGGTACGTTTCCGTACATTAGGCTGTTATCCATTAACGGGTGCAGTTGAGTCTGAGGCGGATACATTACCTGAAATTATCCAAGAGATGCTTTTGGCCACCAGTTCAGAACGTCAAGGTCGTATGATTGACCATGATGAAGCTGGCTCGATGGAAAAGAAAAAGCAGGAAGGTTACTTCTAATTTCGTTTAGGAAATTCGATTTCAAATTTTGTGGAGTTTTGAGCAATGTCTCATCAATCAGATCTTATTAGCCAAGATATTTTGGCCTACCTAAAACAGCACGAAAATAAAGACCTTCTGCGCTTTTTGACCTGCGGAAACGTCGATGATGGTAAATCAACGCTTATTGGTCGTTTGCTTTACGATTCAAAATTGATCTATGAAGATCAATTGCAAGCAGTAACGCGTGATAGTAAAAAAGTGGGTACGACAGGAGAGGCACCTGATTTAGCATTGCTTGTAGATGGTTTACAAGCAGAGCGTGAGCAAGGTATTACCATTGATGTCGCGTATCGTTATTTTTCGACTGAAAAACGTAAATTTATCATTGCCGATACACCGGGCCATGAGCAATATACTCGCAATATGGCAACAGGTGCTTCAACTGCTGACCTTGCGATTATCTTGATTGATGCTCGTTATGGTGTGCAAACACAGACACGTCGTCATACCTTTATTGCAAGTTTACTCGGTATTAAAAATATCGTTGTTGCGATTAATAAAATGGATTTGGTTGAGTTCTCGGAAGCTCGATTCAATGAAATTCAAGTTGAATACGATGCGTTTGTAAATCAATTAGGTAACCGTCGTCCTGAAAATATTGTCTTTGTTCCAATTTCAGCACTTAATGGCGATAACGTTGTAAATCCATCTGTAAGTACACCTTGGTATAAAGGTCAAACGCTGATGAATATTCTTGAGTCAGTGGAAATTAAGCGTGAATCGAATAAACATGAATTTCGTTTCCCTGTTCAATATGTGAATCGTCCAAACCTTGATTTCCGTGGTTTTGCGGGCACGATCGCATTGGGTGAAATTAATGTTGGTGATGAAATTGTTGCACTTCCATCTGGGAAGAAATCAACAGTTAAAGAGATTGTGACTTTTGATGGCAATCTTGAGAAAGCTGGTGCTGGTCAAGCTGTTACCTTAACCTTAAATGACGAAATTGATATTTCACGTGGTAATGTATTGGTTCGTACGGGTGAGCAACCTTTAATTTCTCGTAGTGTTCGTGCATCAGTGGTTTGGATGACAGAGCACCCTTTGGTTAAAGGTAAGCTTTACAACGTCAAAATCGGCACTCAAACTGTTCCTGCGAAAGTCACTGCAATTAATTTCCGTGTCAATGTAAATACACTTGAGCACACCCAGGTTGAAGAACTTGAGTTGAATGCAATTGCGGATGTTGTGATTGAGTTTGATGCGCCAGTTGTATTTGATCAATACCAAGACAGTCGTCATACAGGTTCATTTATCTTTATTGACCGTTTAAGCAACGTTACGGTTGGTGCAGGTATGGTTGAAGCTGCTGTTGAGTGGACTGCGCATAGCAATCCTGTGACTGCAGAAGATCGTGCGGCGCGTTTAGGTCAAAAACCTGCGGTGATAGGTGTTTCTGCACAGTTAATTGAGAATGCACAAGCATTAGAAAGCTTATTGATCCAACAAGGTGTGGTTGCGATTGCTAGAGCAAATTTAGCTATTGATCAAATCAATCTGTTACGTGAAACAGGTGTGGTGGTGATTACTACGACTGTTGAAGGAACTGATACCGATATTGCTGCTGAAACTGCTGAAGAGGCTGCTGATAAAATAGTCGAATTAGTTCGTCTTTAATTGATTAAGTTAGTTTAATAAAGCTCACCATTTAGGTGGGCTTTTTTTTTGTTTTTGATCCTGAATTGACGGTGAGGAAATATATAAAATAGATCAAATAAGTAGAGGGCCTATTTTAGCGAGAAGTTTGACCTTTTAATTTTCTTTTACGGTTGCTTTTATGAGACAATATCAGTTCATATTTTTTGTATTTGGACTCCCATGACTGAGCAATCTCCTGAATCTTTAAGCGATATCGAAATTTTAGACATTTTACAGTCTATGAAAAAAGATGAGCTAGATGTTGAAGCCAAAGAGATCATTCGTAATGGGGGGAAAGCAGGTCGCCAAGAAGCGCACAAACTGGCTTTGGTTGCATTAAATACAAGCTTTGAAGAAAAATTTGTTGAAGCTGTTACTTTAGCTTTAGGTTTAAATGCAGGGCAGGCTAAAAAGATTCGTTATAAGAAAGATCGTATCCGCATTTTAAAAGTACGTGGTATTGATTATCTCGCAATTGACGGAGCAGAAACGGCGCAAGTATTGGCTCAAATTGCACAAGCAATCACACGAGAAGACGCAATTGTTACCGAAGGTTTGCATAATATTTTTCCATTTTGGAAAGAAGGCTGGCCAATGGTTCAATTTGATAATGCTTATAAAATTTTGGCTGAAGATATATTGATTCATTACCAAGCCACTTTAGATGAGTTAATCTCGCTATATGGCGGGAATTAACATACGACGATAAGTGATTCATTTAAAATAACAAGGATTGTTAACTTTATGAACTTACCTCATAAAATTCCTCCAGAAGCGCTGCAAATGCTGCGCGATGGGCAATTAATACACGCGATTAAGATCACTCGTGAGAAAACTGGACTGGGGTTAAAAGAATCCAAAGATCTTATTGATCAATATCTAAATGATCATCCTCAAGAACAAACGAGAATTCAGGAACAATTAACTCAGCGTAGTCGAAGTGGGTTAAAAGTTTTTGTTGTGATTTTTCTGATACTGGTCATTTTGATTTGGTTTGTAATGCAATAAAAACAGCAAGTTTAAAGAATAGACTTGCTGTTAAAATGTCTATTCTTCTTTTATGGCAGGGCTGTCACTCTCTTGGCTAGGGAGAATTTGCGTGACAAGCAATTGGTCAATTTTATAATGATCAATGTCAACAACTTCAAATTTGAAGCCAGCATATTCGACGGCATCCGCAGGACGGGGAATTTTACGAAGACGATACATAATGAAGCCTGCGATCGTTTCATAGTTCTCGTTTTCGGGAAATTCTTCAATCTCTAATACATGCTTCACATCTTCGATCGGTGTGCTTCCATCGATTAACCAAGAATGGTTATCGCGCTTAATAATTTGCTGATCTTCTTCCATAGGTGTCACCCAATCACCCATCACGGTAATCATGATGTCACTGAGTGTAATCACGCCCACAACCAGTGCATATTCATTGATGACGACTGCAAACTTTTCTTTAGTCGAGCGGAAACGATCAAGTAACTCAGAAAGAGTGAGTGTATCTGGAATAATCAGAACGTTACGAATCGTTGATTCATTTAACTGAAGTAAGGATTGATTGTTTAAAATACGCACAAGAATGTCTTTGGTATCTACATAACCAATGACTTGATCAATATGCTCATTACATACTAAAAATTTTGAGTAAGGGTATTCAGCTAATTTTTGGCGAATACTGCTCTCATTTTCTTTGAGTGTAAAGTACACAACATTTTCACGTGTGGTCATGCTAGAAGGTACGGTACGTTCCTCTAGTTCAAATACATTTTCAATGAAATGATGTTCTTGCTTTTGTAAAACGCCTGCTTGAGCACCTGCATCCATGACAGCAGAGATATCATCAAAAGTGATATTGTCATCGCGTGTGGTATTTACCTTAAATAGCCTAAACAATAGGTTTGCGATGGCATTAATTCCCCAAGCCAAGGGTTTGCAAACTTTAATAAAAATTTGAATAGGTTCAATCACACTAATTGCAATTTTTTCAGGTGCAATCATTGCCAGACGTTTCGGCATTAAATCAGCAAATAAAATAAATAGTGAAGTAACGAATGTAAAAGAGAGTGCAAAACCTATTGTTTCTAACCATGCGCCTGTATAAAAACGACCAATCAAATCTACGAAAAAGGGGCGAAAGGCAGCTTCACCTAAAATACCGCCCAAGATTGCAACTGCATTTAATCCAATTTGAGATGCAGCAAAAAAGTCTGCGGATTGCTCTTGCAGATCCAGAACCTTTTGCGCGCGATGTTCACCTGATTCGGCTAGAATTTTAAGCTTAACTTTTCGCGCACCTGCTAGTGCAATTTCGGTGAGAGATAAGAAGCCAGCTGCAATAATCAGCATTGCGATGATAATGATATTTTGAACGAGACTCACACGTCACCTGAATTTGAATCATTATTATATTAATGTTTTAACATAAAAAAGTTGTCAAGTTAATCTTTAGATTAACTCGACGTTGTTCATCTTTTATCGTTAATTTTAGTACTGTGAAAATTGAGAGTTATTTAATAAAAATTCTCGATTTTCTTCCTCAATCATTTGGCGAGCTACGAATAAAATCAGTTGTCTTAACCATCGATGGGCTGGGTGATGATGAAGTAAAGGACACCAAGCCATTTTTAATTCGAATTCAGGAATGTAAAATGGAGGATCTTTGATTACCAATCTTGGGTTTTGTGTTTGAAGCTGTGCCATACGAGTTGGTAAGGTTGCAATCAGATCTACATTTTGTGCTAAGAGTGCTGGCATTTGATAATGTCGTGTAAACACGGAAATCTTACGGCGTTGCCCAATTCGCTCAAGGGCTTGATCAATCCAACCTAAACCAGCTTGTTTATCAGGATTGACACCGAAACCGACGCCCATACCTGTTTTTGATACCCAAATATGTTGTGCATCTAAATAACTTTTAAGATTTAAATGCTGAACGGCAGGGTGCTTATCATTTAAAATACAACTAAAGCTGTCACGCCATACCAAAACTTGATGGAAACTTTGCGGAATTTCATTGAAGCGGTTAATCGCTAAATCAACTTTACCTTGTTCCATATCACGGTAGGACACATCACTTGGCGTTAAAAAGTCAAGTACCACATTAGGGGCTTCTGAGCGTAATGCTTTAACCAAACGTGGAACTAAAGTCGCCTCGGCATAATCAGATGTCATGATACGGAACACACGATTACTGGTATATGGGCGGAATTCAGTTCGAGGTTCAAGAATCATGGAAAGATCAGACAGCGCATCACGAATACGAGGTTGTAATTCCAATGCGCGTTCTGTCGGGGTCATCCCTTCAGATGATCGAATCAAGAGTGGATCATTAAATAAATTACGTAATCGACGTAAAATATTACTCATAGCTGGCTGAGTGACACCGAGTTGTTCAGCAGCTCGGGTGACATTTTTTTCACGAAGAAGTACGTCAAGATAAATTAATAAATTAAGATCGACTCGCTCCAGATTCATAAAAAAAATACCGAAAATAAAATCCTTGAATTGTGATGAATTATGACATATCTCAAGTCATTTGTGTAACTTAATACTACAAAAAACAACAGCTGAATGATGATGTACAAATAAGCTAGAAGTTTCTACTTACGTTGACGGCGATAAGTCTATTGGATGACGCATCTGAGTCTGGCCTAATGCGGAAATAGGGGGGAGCTTAGCTTTAACAACGCAGTTTTAGTGTCATTGTAAGCATAGAGACTAAGCTGAAAATGTTTGGAAATAAAAAAAATGAATGCTAATTTAGCCTAAAAAGTGATTTTTCGTATTTCTGAAATTAATTTAAAAACAGATGTTTATTTTGTATTTTTATGTGGTGTTGAAAAATGCCCTCACATATATTTTTTAAGAAAATACCGAAAATTAAGCTAGAATATTGGATTAATCCCTTGGCAAAGACTAAGCTGTGTTCATATTGATGCATTGCTCGAAATCTCGCCGACATTAGAAGCATGATTTTCAGCGTCCAATCGATGCCAATCCCTTAAAGGAAAATATCATGACATATCAATCAGCTTTAGAGCACGTTCGTGCCGTTAAAGAAAAATTAGGTGGCACATGGGGTGCGATTCGCCCAGAAGATGCTGCTCGTATGATGGTTCAAAACCGTTTCCATACTGGTTTAGACATCGCTAAATATACAGCTGCTATCATGCGTAAAGATATGGCTGAATATGACGCTGATAATAGCAAATATACTCAATCATTAGGTTGCTGGCACGGTTTTATCGCGCAACAAAAAATGATTGCGAACAAAAAATACTTCGGTACTACAAGCAAGCGTTATATCTACCTTTCTGGTTGGATGGTTGCTGCTCTTCGTTCAGAATTTGGTCCACTTCCTGACCAATCTATGCACGAAAAAACTTCTGTACCTAAATTGATCGCAGAAATCTATACATTCTTACGTCAAGCTGATGCGAAAGAATTAAACGATTTATTCCGTGCTTTACAAAAAGCTGAAGCTGCTGGTGATTCTGCTAAAGCTGCTGAAATCATTTCTCAAATCGACAACTTCGAATCTCACGTTGTGCCAATCATCGCTGATATCGATGCTGGTTTCGGTAACGAAGAAGCAACTTATTTGTTAACTAAACAAATGATCGAAGCGGGTGCATGTGCAATCCAAATCGAAAACCAAGTTTCTGACGCTAAACAATGTGGTCACCAAGCTGGTAAAGTAACTGTTCCACACGAAGACTTCTTAGCTAAAATCAATGCTGTACGTTATGCATTCCTTGAACTTGGTGTTGACGAAGGTGTTATCGTTGCACGTACTGACTCTGAAGGCGCTGACTTAACTCAAAAGATCCCTGTATCTAAAGAGAAAGGCGACTTAGCTTCTCAATACATCAGCTACTTAGATACTAAAGAAATCGATATTTCTGAAGCTGCTGACGACGAAATCCTAATCAAGCGTGATGGTAAATTACACCGTCCAACTCGTTTAGCTTCTGGTTTATATCAGTTCCGCGAAGGCACTCAGCACGACCGCGTTGTACTTGACTGTGTAACTAGCTTACAAAACGGCGCTGACATGATCTGGATCGAAACTCCAACTCCAGACGTTGCTGGTATTGCTGGTTTCGTAAACGACATCAAAAAACAAGTTCCAAATGCGAAACTTGTATATAACAACTCTCCATCGTTCAACTGGACGTTAAACTTCCGTCAACAAGCTTATGATCGTTGGGTTGCTGAAGGTAAAGATGTTTCTGGTTACGACCGTGCTAAATTAATGAGCGCTGAGTATGATGCTTCTGAATTGGCTGCTGATGCTGATGAGAAGATCCGTACTTTCCAAGCTGATGCTGCACGTGAAGCCGGTGTATTCCACCACTTGATCACTCTTCCTACTTACCACACAGCTGCTCTTTCTACTCATGAGCTTGCTAAAGGTTACTTCGGTGACGAAGGTATGTTGGCTTATGTTGCTGGCGTACAACGTAAAGAAATCCGCGGTGGTATCGCATGTGTTAAACACCAAGCAATGGCTGGTTCTGACATCGGTGATGATCACAAAGAAATCTTTGCTGGTGAAAATGCACTTAAAGCTGGTGATGCTAGCAAAAACACAATGAACCAATTTGGTGGCTAATCGCTTCTGATTGATTCGAAAAAAAACCTGCATAAGCAGGTTTTTTTTTATTGAGTATTCAGAAAATTTAATTTATTAAAAATTTACTACTCAGCTTCTTTCTTTAATTGATATTTATCTGCTAACTCACCAGTAATTTCATTACCTTCTAAATCTAGGGCTTTTAAATAACCTTCAGCAACGAAATATTTACGTCCATCACCTGATTGATCAAGCTCAATAATTGATGTGTTAGCGCTATTGAAGGTGAAGCTACCTTTGCTTTCAAATGGTTTACCATCACCTTTACCTAGATAAGTTTCTTTTAATTCGTAAGTTTTATCTGAATTTAGCTCAAGTTCTGTTTCTATTCCTTCACAGTCAGCGCAAGGCAATACACCTTTGTAGGTGCCATTCCAATCTAAAGAGTTTTCTGCTGTATGTGCGTTATCTGCTGCAATTGCTTCGCTGGCAGCAGTGGTTGGCATCTGCTCCTCGTTCTTTGTGTTGTCGTTTTTACTACATGCAACTAAAAAAACAGAAGCGAGAGATAGAGCTATAATTGATTTTTTCATTTTAAATTGAACCTTATAACGAGAAATGCTCGTGTCTTAACTTATGGGATTTTAAAATGAAAGGGTAGTTGGAGAATGTAAGTTTATTTAACCTTTGGTAAACATGGGGTGTTTTAATTTTTGATTGCTACTATTAAATTCGCTAAACAGATCTAAGATCAATATTATGATTTTATATTTAT
>NZ_GG665958.1:128722-135561 GCF_000156555.1 Acinetobacter sp. ATCC 27244 | reverse complement strand
CTACAATAAAAAAGCCCTAATCAAAAGATTAGGGCTTTTTGAATTTTGGAGCGGGAAACGAGACTCGAACTCGCGACCCCAACCTTGGCAAGGTTATGCTCTACCAACTGAGCTATTCCCGCAATAGGACGCATTATAGAGAGTTTCGTTCAACTGTCAACTCTCTATAATGCTAAGTGTTGAATTAATCAGCACGTCGCCAGATTGTTCCCTGACGTGTATCTTCTAGAACCACACCTTGATCCAATAAAGATTGACGAATGCCATCGGCTTTTGCAAAATCTTTGGCTTTTTTTGCATCTACACGTTGTTGGATCAAGTCCTCAATATCCGTATCAGAAAGCGCAAGGGCATCTTGACCAATATCAGATTTAAGGAATTCATCTACATTGTGTTGAACTAAACCTAGAATATTTGTGAGCTGGCGTAAAGTTGAGTAGAGAACCATTGCTTGTTCTGCTTGTTCTTCTTTCACTGCACGATTTAACTCTTTATTCAGCTCAAAAAGAACAGCCATCGCTTCAGCAGTATTGAAATCATCACACATTGCATTATTAAAGCGTTCAACAAAACTTTGCTCTAAAGCATCAACAGTTTTTTGACCATACACTTGTTGATAGGCTTTAAATGAATGATAGAAACGGCTCAACGCAGTTTTAGCTTCTTTTAAAGCAACATCAGAAAAATTGACTGGACTACGATAATGTGATGAGACAATAAAGTAACGAATCACTTCAGGATGGAATTTTTCCATCACATCTCGAATCGTAAAGAAATTGCCTAAAGACTTAGACATTTTCTCACCATCGACATTGATGAATCCAACATGCATCCAATAATTTACATATTGTTCGCCAGTAGTTGCTTCGCTTTGCGCAATTTCATTTTCATGATGAGGGAACATGAGATCTGAACCGCCACCATGAATGTCAAAGTGATTGCCTAAGCAGCAGGTTGACATTGCAGAGCATTCAATATGCCAACCTGGACGACCTTTACCCCAAGGTGATGCCCAAGCAGGTTCATTTTCCTTTGCATGTTTCCAAAGCACAAAGTCAAAGGGATGTTTCTTTTCAACTTCAACATCGACACGTTCAGAAGCACCTGCTTGCATATCATCGAGTTTACGGCCTGAAAGTCGACCATATTTTTCAAATTTACTTACTTCAAAATAGACATCGCCATTGCTTGCAGGGTAGGCAGCACCTTTATTTACTAAAGTGCTAATCATATTTTGCATTTGATCGATGTACTCGGTTGCTTTTGGTGCCTCATCAGGTGCAACGCAGCCTAAGTCCGCTGCATCTTCATTCATTGCATCAATGAAACGTGCGGTGAGTTGTTGAATACTTTCACCATTTTCGTTTGCACGAGCAATGATTTTGTCGTCAATATCGGTGATATTTCGAATATAGCGTACTTTCCAGCCTTGGCTACGTAAGAAACGGATAATGTAGTCAAATGCAACCATAACGCGAGCATGTCCAATGTGACAGTAATCGTATACGGTCATACCACAGACATAGATATCGATTTGACCTTCATTACGTGGGACAAATTCAACTTTTTTACGTTGCTCAGAGTTATATAAAACAAAAGGTTGCATAAGGGTTTTCAAACACTCTACAAAATTAGCGTTACATCATAACGTATGCATCATTTTTCATAAAGTTGTCTAGAGAAAAAAGATTAATTCGATGGATAGGGGAGATTGATCATTTATGATTATTCATTTTTGGAAAAGATGTCTCTCCATCTTCCTTGAAAACTTATACATTTGGAAACGTGTATAACTTACAGTTGTGCTAGAATCTCCACAATTCTTTCGATTAAAATCATCCATCATCAAGTGGATAGAGTATTACTTTGAGTCAGACTCGCATGTCACAAGCTATAAATTTTCAGAAAAGTGCATTGGAAACTTTGCGTATTGAACAACAAGCAATCGAAGTGCTTGCAACTCAGGTAGATGAACGTTTTGATCGTGCATGTGAAATTCTATTGCAATGTTCAGGACGTGTCGTTGTTACTGGTATGGGAAAATCAGGCCATATCGGACGTAAAATGGCAGCGACATTCGCATCTACGGGGACCCCCTCATTTTTCATGCATCCTGGCGAGGCTGGTCATGGTGATCTTGGTATGTTGGTTCGTGGTGATGTGCTGATTGCGATTTCAAACTCTGGTAAGAGTGATGAAATTATGATGCTCATGCCATTGATCAAACATTTGGGAGTACCTTTAATTACGATTAGTCGTGATGATAAAGGTCCGATGCCACAGAATGCAGATGTCGCTTTAACCTTGGGTTTGGCAGATGAAGCCTGTCCTTTAGGTTTGGCACCGACGTCTAGTACTACTGCTACACTGGTTTTGGGTGATGCTTTAGCTGTTGCATTATTAGAAGCACGTGGCTTTACCGCTGATGATTTTGCACGTTCACATCCTGCTGGTGCTTTGGGTAAACGATTGTTGTTACATGTGAAGCATTTGATGCATACGGGCTCTGAATTACCGAAAGTAAAGCCTGATACACCGATGAATAAAGTGTTATACGAAATTTCTGATAAACGTTTGGGTTTGACGACGATCGTGGATGAACAAGATACTTTGTTAGGCATTTTTACCGATGGTGACTTGCGTCGTATGATTGACCGACAACAAGGCTTTGATGTAACTGCTGTGGTCGCTGATGTGATGACAGCGAATCCACTCACGATTTCTCAAGAGGCTCGTGCAGTTGAAGCTTTAGAAAAAATGCATGAGAAGAAAATTAACCAATTCGTTGTTGTTGATGATGCTAAAAAAGTGATTGGTGTTATTAGTATGCACGACCTTATTGAAGCTGGAGTAAATTAAGCCATGGCATCGTATGCTTTACAAGAAAAAGCACGTCATTTACAAGCCTTAGTGCTGGATGTGGATGGGATTTTAAGCGATGGCTTTGTGACATTGACCAATTCAGGCGATGAAATTAAATCATTCGATATTCGTGATGGTTTAGGTATGAAATTGGTTCAAAAAGCGGGTATGAAAGTTATCATCATTACTGGTCGTAAGAGTAATATCGTTGAAAAACGTATGTCAGACTTAGGTGTTGACTTAGTCTTTCAAGGTCGTGAGGACAAAGGTGTTGCGCTTAGAGAAGCATGTGCACAATTCAATATTCTTCCTGAAGATTGTCTATATATGGGAGATGATTGGCCAGATTTATCTGCATTTTCAATCTCTGGTATGTGTGTGACAGTGCCGAATGGTCACGAAGAAGTTCGTCGCCGTGCACATCTTGTCACACAGGCGATGGGTGGTCGTGGAGCAGTTCGAGAAGTATGTGATATGTTATTGACGGCAAAAGGTGTTTACCAAGAACTGCTTGAAAAATATCTTGCTGTGCCACATTAATACAAGTATAGAGTCGATATGCTCAAGGTTAGGTAACCCTGTTTATGGATACCAAAGTTTTATACGTTATCGCTATAGTCGTTGCGAGTGTCAGCGGCGGTTTTTATTACTTTAGCGGTAAAGCAAAAAAGTTAGATGTTGATACTGCGAAGAATATGACCTATTCGGCGCACGGTGTTCATTTAACTCAAACGGATGAACAAGGAAACTTGTATGTTCGTGCTGAAATTAAACAATTACAGCAAGATATGCAGCAAAAAACCTCTCAGATTGATCAACTGAGTGCTGTGATGTACAAGCAGGGTAAAGCCGACGCAACTTTTTCGGCTCGACAGGCGAATGGCTATGATGATAACCATAAAATTATATTGACAGGAGATGTGGTTGTTACCAATTTGTCTGATCAAGGTAACATGGAATTTCGTACCGATGAAATTACCGGTTATCCAAAAACTAGAGAGTTAGAAACACAACATCAAGTGATTATCCAATCGCCATCGTCAGAGTTTATCAGCCAAGGTTTAAAGGCCAATTTGAATGATGGGCAATATGAGTTTTTTAAAGTTCGAGGAAAGTATGCGCCAAACTCTTAATTTTAATAATCGCTTTACTTCCTTAAAGCAATTCACATGTATGGCTGTCATCGCTTTATCTTCTGCTACAAGCTTTGCTTTGCCTTCAGATCGTAATCAACAATTGACGCTGGTTGCAGATCGTGCAACTTATAATGATAAAACAGGTGTTACGACATATACTGGTAATGTTGTGATTGAACAAGGTACGATGAAACTACAAGCTGATTCAATCGTAGCCACTTTAAATAGTAAAAGAGAAATCCAAACCATCACTGCCAAAGGTCAACTGGCTAAATTTCAACAACAAATTGATGCAAATCGTGGTTTGGCGCGTGGAGAGGCTCAACAGATTGTTTACAATGCCGACACGGGTATTCTGACTTTAACGGGGCGTGCATATCTGTATCAGGATGGCTCAAGCATTCGTGGTGAAAGTCTAAAATATAGTATGAATAAAGGTGATGTGGAAGCTCAAGGGTCTTCATCAAATCGAGTGCAAATTATCATTCCACCATCTAGTTCAAAAAGTTTTCCAGGGGCGCGTGATTAATGGAACAATCGTTGCTACAGCCACAAACCTTATGTATTAAGCATTTAGCCAAAAACTATAGTAAACGTTGGGTGGTAAAAGATGTGTCTTTTACCATGCAAAGTGGACAAATTGTGGGGTTATTAGGTCCGAATGGGGCAGGTAAAACGACGAGCTTCTATATGGTTGTCGGTTTAGTTCGAATGGATAAAGGCGAAATTCATTTAGATGATTTGGATTTATCTGATCTCGCAATGCATGAGCGTGCTCGTAAAGGTATAGGGTATTTACCACAGGAAGCTTCAATTTTTAGAAAGCTAACCATTGCCGAAAATATTATGGCAATTTTGGAAACACGGAAAGATTTAAACAAGCAGCAACGCCAGCAACGTTTGAATGAGTTGTTAGGTGATTTTAAAATCAGTCATATCAAAGACTCATTAGGTATGAGTGTGTCTGGTGGTGAACGACGTCGTGCTGAAATTGCGCGAGCATTGGCTGCTGATCCGAAATTTATGTTATTGGATGAACCCTTTGCAGGAGTAGATCCAATTTCTGTGGGTGATATTAAAGAAATTATTCAAACACTGAAAGATCGTGGGATCGGTGTGTTAATTACGGATCACAATGTTCGTGAGACTCTGGCAATCTGTGAGAAAGCTTATATTGTAAGTGAAGGCTCAGTGATCGCAGAAGGAACACCACAAGAAATTTTAGACAATGAGCAGGTTCGTAAGGTTTACCTTGGCGATGATTTCGTAGTTTAAAATGATTCATATCAGCGTTAGAAGAACCCAGAATGGGTTCTTTTTTTGCATCTGACTTCAATAAAGTGTGACCTAATTTACAAAAAATAAACATTTATAACTGGCTGAATTTGCATCTAAAACGTGGTGTTTTGCACAAGAATAAGAGTAGAATGGTTTTGCTTTAGGCGATAATTACATGATAAGAATATGAGCATTAATAAAGATATAGATGAGGGAACACGTAAAGCATGTATGGATTTTAAGTGGCTATTTTGTGTAGCGACTTTATCATCTGTGCCCGTTACGCAGGCCTCAACCCCAAGTGAGCAATACCATTCTTTAAAGAACAACGTATCTCAATTGTTCTCACCCAAGAGTAGTGATGAGTTTAAAACAGCTAATATGCAAAAGTTGAGTAACTTTTCGATTAACTCAACTGTAACTGAATTACCCGTTGTTGGATCGGGACGTCCAATGGATACATCGGCGCCTGCAGTTGTATGGCAAAATCAGAATAAAACTTTAAAGGATGCAATACAGCTTGCGGTTCAACGCAATCCCGAAATTTCTCAAACCTTAGCAACACTAGCTGCTCAAAATGCCAACATTGACGTCGCAAAAGCAGGTTATTACCCTCAGATATCAGGTGGGGTAAATACTGGAGATCTGACACGAAAAGGTGAGCGGGGGCGGCAAATATTAGCTTTGAATGCAACTCAAATGCTTTATGACTTTGGAAAGGTGAAATCTGGTGTATCCACTGAGGAAGCCAAACTTCTGCTGGAACAAGCCAATGTGTTGGTTAAAGTGGATGATATTTCATTAGATGTAGCACAAACTATTATTAATATTCAACGTCAACAAAGGCTGATTAGGATTGCAAATCAGCAAATCGCTGGAATCAAACGTATTCAGGAAATGGCAAACTTACGAGCCAATGCAGGCATTAGTAGTCAAGCCGATCCTGTGCAAGCACAATCCTATGTGCAATCGGCCCAGTCTGCTTTAATTGCTCAGCAGTCAATATTAAGTCAATTGCAACAGCGGCTCTATACTTTATTAGGTTTTGATGCGCGAAGTGTGCAATGGGCCATTCCGCAGGATTTTGTTCAACAATCAGATTTATATGTAGAGCCTGAATTTAATACGATTCCGCAAATGATTGCAGCGTATGCGGGGATTGAAGTTGCGAAAAATCAAAAAAGACAGACGCAGGTGAGTAATTATCCTACTTTGTCAGTAAAGGGTGAGGTCAGCCAAGCATTGCATGGTCGAAATCCGAATAATGACAAACGAGGTGGTTTTGATAGTGCAATTATGTTGGAGGCAAGTAGTCAGTTTTATCAAGGCGGTGCTACCACTTCACGCTTGCGTGCTGCGAGTTTTGCAGAAGAAGCAGCCAAAGCACAGGTAAATGCGGTATATTTAAGAGTATTGGATCAGATCAGAACCAGTCGAGAACAAATCGAGAGTAAGCAGCGTCAATTGCAGGTATTAGCGGGTCAACAAGCTACAACTGTACGGACCAAAGAGCTTTATCAAGAACAATATAAACTGGGAACTCGTACACTTGTCGATTTATTT
>NZ_GG665958.1:115312-127530 GCF_000156555.1 Acinetobacter sp. ATCC 27244 | reverse complement strand
CAATTTATTAAATGCTGAGCAAGCTATTCATAGTGCAAATTCAGAAGTAGAAATAGCGCGTTATGATATTTATAGCAGCATTGCCCAATATATTGCCGCCACAGGGCGTTCTCGCCAAGCCTATGACCTGAATAATATAAAAATTCAAGGTTTTGAGGTGCAGCCATGATAACAAAAGTAGATTACCAACCTTGGTTACAGGCGATATTAACCATTGCGAAGCATTACCGTATCGAACCATCTGAAGAACGTGTTCGATTACAATTAGATTGGAATCAAAATCAAAATCTTGATGAGGTTCTGACTTTGATTGGTCGCCAAGTCGGTTTAAGTATACGACGAGTGAAATTTAGCAATGATGTTATTAACCCTTGGCGTTTGCCTGTGCTTGTTGAACTGGCTGATGGGCAAGTTGGCGTCATTGATAAAGCAGATGGTACTGGGCATGTCAGCATTCAACTGAGTGGTGATCAGGGATTAGCTCAAAAGTTTGCTGTAGGTGCTTTAAAACATATTGTTAAAAATGTATTTATTCTACGACCAGAAAAGTCAGTCCCAGATGCCCGTATTGATGAATATATTAAGCCTTACCAACCGAGCTGGTTTTGGTCGATTGTTTTAAGTGATTGGAAGCGCTATATCGATATTATGTTTGCATCTATGATTGCAAACGTATTGGCTCTGGCAACGATTGTATTTTCGATGCAGGTTTATGACCGTGTCGTTCCTTCGCAGTCGATACCTACCCTGTGGGTACTGGCTGGTGGTGTATTGATTGCAGCGATTTTTGAGTTCGTACTTCGTATTTCAAGAGTATATATCTCTGACATTATTGGAAAACGTGCAGATCTAAGGATATCAGATCGTGTCTTTGGTCATGCACTTCGAATTAAAAATAGTGAACGTTCGAAGTCAACGGGTACTTTTATCTCTCAAATTCGAGAGCTTGAAGGTGTCAGAGAGTTGGTGACCTCTACCACTTTAGGGGCGATAGCAGATCTTCCATTCTTCTTCTTATTCTTATTTATCTTTGCAATCATTGGTGGAAACTTATTCTGGGTAATGCTAGCGATTGTACCTTTAATGATTTTACCTGGAATTTTAGTACAGAAAAAACTGGCTAAACTGGCACAAGAAGGTATGCGTGAATCTTCAATTCGCAACGCAATTTTGGTTGAGGCTGTACAGGGAATTGAAGATATTAAACTGTTACGTGCTGAATCTCGTTTCCAAAACCAATGGAATCATATGAATGAAGTTTCTGCAGATATTAGTATGCAGCAACGTAAAATTGTAGGGGTTCTTACAGCATGGACACAAAAGCTACAAGGGCTTACTTATGCGATCGTAGTTCTCGTCGGATGTTTTGCGGTAATGGAAGGTGAAATGACCACGGGTGCATTGGTCGCATGTTCTATTTTGTCATCACGTATGTTAGCACCTATTTCTCAAATCACAGGTATATTAGGGCGTTTGCAGCAAGCCAAAGTTGCCAAACAAAGTTTGGATGAGTTGATGCAGCGTCCTGTAGATCAAGCTGACCATGCACATCTTGTGCATAAAGAAGTATTACACGGTGATTATGAGCTTAAAAATGTAGTCTTCCAATATGGCGAGGATGATCCTCGACCAAGTTTGATGATTCCACATTTAAAAATTCGTGCAGGGGAGCGTATTGCAATTTTAGGGCGTAATGGCGCTGGTAAATCGACTTTACTGCAAATCCTTTCTGCAATGCAGACGCCAAACTCTGGTTCAGTACATCTAGATGAGTTAGATATTAGCTTGATTGATCCTGCGGATGTGCGTCGTGATATGGGCTTATTAAATCAAAATGCGCATTTGTTCTATGGAACGATCCGTGAAAACTTAACGCTAGGTGCTCCATTAGCACGTGATGAAGACATTTTAAAAGCCTTGAAAGTTACAGGTGCATTAAGCTTTGTGCATGAAAAGAAAGAAGGTTTGGACCACTTGGTGTTAGAAGGTGGGGTTGGTTTCTCTGGGGGACAACGACAAGCATTATTATTAGCGCGTTTACTCATTCGTCAGCCAAATATTTTATTGTTAGATGAGCCAACGGCCGCAATTGATGATGTTGCAGAAAAACAATTGATTGATCATTTAAGGGGTTGGCTGGGTTATCGTACTTTAATTGTTGCAACACATCGACGTGCGGTACTGGAGTTAGTTGACCGTATTATCGTCATGAATGATGGAAAAATCGTCATGGATGGGCCAGCAGATAAAGTATTACAACAATCAGCTGCAAAACAAAAAACAGTTTAAAGAGGAAAATTCATGAGTGATCAAGAACAAACAAGCAGCCGTCCCATGAATGTGACTTATAAGGAGCCAAAATTGCCGAGTTCATCCATCATTGTATGGTTGATTGGAATTGGTTTAGTGGTACTGCTCGTTTGGGCATGGGTATTTAGTTTAGAAGAAGTTTCAACAGGTACAGGTAAAGTTATTCCATCTTCAAAAGAGCAGATTATTCAGTCACTTGAAGGCGGGATTTTAACTAAGCTAGATGTTAAGGAAGGGGACATTGTTGAAAGTGGGCAAATCTTAGCGCAGTTAGATCCGACTCGTTTTGCTTCAAATGTTGGTGAATCACAGTCTTTGCTTATGTCAGCTATGGCCACGGCAGCACGTTTACGTGCAGAAGTGAATGGTACTGCACTGACTTTCCCAGAAGAGGTACTAAAAGAGCCGAAATTGGTGAAAGAGGAGACAGCACTTTATTATTCACGTCGTGCTAACTTAGAAGAATCTATTGCTGGTAATCAGCAAGCACTGAGATTAGTTCAACAAGAATTGGCGATGACAGAACCACTGGTGGCGAAAGGTGCGGCAAGTGAAGTTGAAGTACTTCGTTTAAGACGTGAAGCCAATGACTTACAAAATCGAATTAATGACATCCGCAACCAATATTATGTAAAGGCACGTGAAGAACTTTCTAAAGCCAATACGGATATTCAAACACAACAACAAGTTGTTAAAGGTCGAACCGATAGCTTGCAGCGTGCAGTTTTTAGAGCGCCAGTTCGTGGTATTGTGAAAGAAATTGATGTCACTACTTTAGGTGGCGTTGTACCACAAAACGGTAAGCTTATGACCATCGTTCCTTTAGAGGATAAGTTGTTGATTGAAGCTCGTATTTCTCCTAGAGATATTGCTTTTATTCGTCCTAATCAAGAAGCTTTGGTTAAAATCACAGCCTATGATTATGCGATTTATGGTGGTCTAGAAGGTAAAGTGACAGTGATCTCACCAGATACGATACGTGATGAAGTAAAGCAAGACCAATTCTACTATCGTGTTTATATTCGCACCGATTCTGATCGTTTGTATAATAAATCTGGTAAAGAATTTAGTATCACACCAGGTATGGTTGCCACTGTTGATATTCGTACTGGACAAAAAACGGTATTGGATTATCTATTGAAACCGTTTAATAAAGCCAAAGAAGCTTTACGCGAACGTTAATCTCTATTCTTCTCTCTAAACCTCGCTTAGGCGAGGTTTTTTATTTATGCTAGAAATCGTTATAATCAGTTTTTAAGTTTGTATTTTAGTTTTATGCCTTTCACCATTGCCACTTCGGTAACTTTTGAAGAAGAAATTAAAAAAAGTCGTTTTCAAGCGATTGCTGCAATTGTTGAAAATGAACAACAAGTTAAAAACTTTTTGGAAGAAAATAAGGATCTATCTACGACGCATCAATGCTGGGCGTGGAAGATTGGGAACAATGTTCGATTCAATGATGATGGTGAACCTTCTGGTACCGCAGGACGACCGATTCTTGCCACCATTGAAGGAAATGATTTAACCAATGTAATTGTATTAGTCAACCGCTGGTATGGTGGTATTAAACTCGGCACAGGAGGTTTGGTCCGTGCTTATGGCGGTTGTGCTGGTCAATGCTTGATGTTGGCTGAGAAAATTGAGCTGATTGAGAAAAAGCAGATTCAATTTGCTTGCTGGTTTAATGAGTGGGCAATCCTTCAATATGAGTTAGTACAACACCAGGTCGAATATGTCGAAAGTTATAATGAAACAGGTGTTTTGGTTGAAGCACGTTTGCAGGTTCACCAGATAGATGCTTTAAAGAACAAACTTCAGGATATTACGCGTGGACGTGAACAATTAAAAATAATAGAAGAGCAACGTGATGAATGACCCTTTACTAAAATATAGAGAGCAACATAAGCAACGCTTAAATTATATGCCTTGGTTGTATTGGTCATTGAAACCAAAACATCGTGAATGGGCTGAGGTATGGCAAGCTGAATATCAAGCTTATTTGATGGAGATGGAAACTGTTGAAATCGGGAAGAACTGTTTTATTTCCCCTTTAGCTCATATTTTTGCTGAACCAGGAAGAAAAATCAGTATCGGCGATAATACTTTTATTGCGGCAGATTGTACTCTACATGGTCCATTAGAGATCGGTAATGAAGTGGCAATCAATCACCACTGTATCTTGGATGGTGGACGTGCTGGAATTAAATTACATGATCAGGTTAGGATCGCGGCTTATAGTCATTTATACGCATTTGATCACGGTATGGAAATGGATCGAGCCATTTATCAGCAACCGGTTACGTCGAAGGGAATTGAGGTTGGTCGAGATGTATGGTTGGGTGCACACGTTGGAATTAAAGATGGAATAAAAATAGGTCATCATGCGGTGATTGGAATGAATAGCATGGTCACTAAAGATGTTGGCGATTTCGCGATTATGGCAGGGAATCCAGCGAAATTAATTCGCTATCGGACTGAATAAAAAGCATTAAAAATCTTGTGAGATTCGATACATAAATTTAACCCATCATGCTTTTTTCTGTGTTAAGTTAAAAATAAGTAAAAGACCTAAGGTGCTAAACCTAAAGAGAGGCGAACATGAAGCGCGTAATTGCATGTATTGATTCTTCACCCTGCATCGATGCTGTTGCTGAAGCTGCGGTATGGGTTGCGAAGCAAACGCAAAGAGAATTAGTACTGTTGCAAATCTTGGATTATTATCCTGCAAGCTATCATTTAGGTGAAATCAGTGGTGTTATTGGTTTTGAGAGCAACGCAATGCTGCTCAAAGAACTGGCTGAATTAGAGCAGAAACAAAGCGAATTAGCGCTGGATTATAGTAATAATTTACTGAATCATATTTCTGATTTGATTGAGAAACAGTATGGTCTAACCAGTAGTAAGATTCAGGAAAAAGGGGATTTCCTTGAGCAAAGTTTTAACTTATTGAACGAAAATGACGTTGTGATTATTGGGCGTGTTGGGGAACGTGCGGCCGAAAAGAATAAGCCGATCGGAAGTAATGTTGAAAATTTCATTCGAGGCGCAAATTGTACTGTGATCACGGTGGGTGAGCATTTTGAGCCACCAAGACGTTTTATATTTGCTTATGAATATTCCCCAACTTGCCAAAAAATGTTGCAACGCATTGCGCAGAGTGATTTATTAAAAAAATTGCAATGTCATTTGCTCTATGTGGGTGATCATCCAGAAATGTTGGCTGAGCCTGAGAAGTATTTAACTGATGCGGGTTTAGAAGTTATGTCAATCTATCGTTATGGTGATGTGGCACAAAATATTCTGGAATATCAAAGAGAACATAACATACAGTTAATCGTATTAGGGGCGTTTAGTCATAGTAAAATCCACCAGTTCTTCTTGGGTAGTATTACCACAACGATTTTCCGTAATGCTAATGTGCCCTTACTTGTCGCTAAGTGATTCATTTTACTCCATATAGTTATCCGCAAATACTGTGGATAACTATATGGAAAAGCACTGGGGATAAAGATAATTTATTGATATTTAAAAATTAAATTGAATAGGTTGTTTTTTAATCTCTATTTTACGATAGCAATAGCAAAGCCATCATGTCCCTTAGAACCAACAGTTTGTAATGCTGTACATGATAAAAGCTTTGGGTGATTTTTAAGTGCAGCAAAGGTTTCACGAATGCCTTCAATACTTGGCTTTTTGTTATTATCATCCAAGATATCACCTGCACGAATCACATTATCGAGAACAAGTATCGTACCTGAATGAGCTAACTGTAAGCTAAGTTCTAAATATTCAGGATAGCTTTGTTTATCTGCATCGATAAAAATGAGGTCAAAAGGTTCACTATTCTCAGCGATGAGTTGATTCATCACATCAGCGCCGCGCCCTTTTTTAAGCTCGATGTTGGTAGGCATCTTGGCAAAATCGATATTTTCTTGCGCAATTACCACGTGTGTGTCTCGCCCTTCAACTGTCAACAAATAACCATCTTCAGGCAAAGCTTTCGCTAACCAAATCGTACTATATGCCGCAAAAGTACCAAGTTCCAATACCCGTTTACATTGATTCATTTGAATCAACATTTGTAAAAACATACCTTGATTAGGTGCAACAGCCAAATGATTAGAAAATCCTTGTGTATCTGTATTATCTAATGCGTGTTGAAGTTTTGGATCTGTGGGAATTAAATGCGAATTGATATAGTCATCAATGTCAGTCCACAACTGTTGCATAATCAATTTTACCTTTGAATCTGTTAGCTGCATTTTAAACATTTATATTCA
Organism: Acinetobacter sp. ATCC 27244; assembly: GCF_000156555.1. Taxonomy (NCBI): domain Bacteria; kingdom Pseudomonadati; phylum Pseudomonadota; class Gammaproteobacteria; order Moraxellales; family Moraxellaceae; genus Acinetobacter; species Acinetobacter sp. ATCC 27244. The sequence continues at coordinate 120,940 of NZ_GG665958.1, read as the reverse complement.
GAGTGCAATTTGATTGCTGAATTATTCATTGTAAACAGCAAGAAAAAGAGATCAGATGATCTCTTTAAGTCTAGTGCTTCAAATTAGAGATTACACATCGAGCTATTACGGCTCAGATCTGGTCCCCAAGTTCGATATCCTTGTGTATCAATATGGATCTGACCTGAACGATATAGCCCAATACCAAGATTTAGACTTTGACCATGTTGTATCCAAAACTGACAGAGCTTAAATTTTGTTTGTTCAATATAAGCATAATCCTGTGGTTGAGGATATTGAGGACCAATACGAAAATCGATTGCGGAATTAAACAAATGTCGCGATGAACTTGCTCCACCAGCACATTCGTTTAAGGGGAGGTCACGATAGACAGAAGTCACTTCGAAATCGGTGAGGATTTTTGCTGAAATGAGATATTTGAAAACACGTAATGTAGAGAGTGAGTTGCCCCATAATTCACGATTTGGAACAGCGTATTCAGAACGACCACACTTTTGCCAATCTCGTGCAGTACGTAAGAGCTCAAAACTTGGAATAATATGTGCGACTTGATTGCGAGCTAAATATTGTTCGTATTCGCGAACACGTGCGTAGTTATCACCTTGTCCTAACCATTGACGATAAGATGCAGGTTCGACTTTATCTGGAGCTGGGCGTGTTAGAGTAACCTGCTCCTGAGGAATATAAATTCTTTTAGCTTGATTTACTTGTGTTTTAGAACTAACACAACCGACCATCATCACAGGGACGATAAAGAATGATAAAAAACCCTGTAATTTTTTTCGCAACATAAACGGCAATTCACAATCTATAGGCTTATTATTTTAATGCAAAACAGCCCATATATAATGGATCAATTGCAAAGAAATGTGTGTTTCGAGTATTAAAAAAGACCAGATTAACTGGTCTTTTTCATTATTTTTCTAGATATTGCAATTTGTTTGGTTTGCCATTCCATTCTTCACGATCAGCAGGTTGCTCGCCGATTTGAGTAATGTTGTTGCCAGCCCATTTTTCAGATAACTCAGCATTGAGCTCGATAAAGACTTCTTGACCTTCAGGCAATTCATCTTCAGAGAAAATTGCATTTGCTGGGCATTCTGGTTCACATAATGCGCAGTCAATACATTCATCTGGATTGATAACAAGGAAGTTTGGACCTTCATAGAAACAGTCTACAGGACATACTTCAACACAATCTTGATATTTACATTTAATACAATTTTCAGTGACAACAAAGGTCATGGCGACAGCTACCTAAAAATACGGTTTTTGTTTGGAATAGGCTATTGTAGGCAAAAATAGGGGAAACAAACAATTGCTTTTATTGATATTGTTTATTTATACATGTGAAAAATATAGTAACTAATTGATAAATTTAAATATGTTGTGCTGGTGCATTGATTTTAAAGACATAATATACAGAAGTATTGATGATGAATTGGTTTATCTTTTGCTTTAAGGGTTAATAGAGAATTATTTTTGATCAATGCTTATATTGAATAAATAAGGTGAATATCTTCTGGTTCTAATTCCCGTAGATGATGATCAGGTTGTGTTAATAATATGGCACCATGTCTGAGGTAAAAGTCCACAGTACGTTTACTTGGTGTTGCTGAAATATAGAGTTGTTTTGCACCCAACCGTTTCGCTGACGCTATAGCAGAATACATCAATTGTGCTCCAATTCCTTGACCTTGGTGATCTGCATCAACATAAAAATATTGCAATAATTTTGCGTCTGGATAATCTACGATCATTTGGTTGGAAACAACTTGTACGCCAACTAACTGGTGATCTGAGTTAAATGCTCCGATACATAATCCATCTTGTTGGCAGATTTGTTTTAATAATGGTGGATCATTTTCTAGATGATAAGCATCCCAATTTTCAACATCATAAAAACAATCAATTAAATCTAAATCTTGCCCCTGTTGAACGTACATTTGAGTGATCAATTCACGGCGGTTAATCTGCTGCCAAATTAAATCGATTTCTGAAGTATTAAGTTCTCTAAGCACAATATTAAGCATTTGTTCCTTCAATTGATGTCTTCGTCTATTTTATAGATCATATAAGGGATTACCTTATTCGAAAAAGCTCTCAGACAAGCATTGAGGTCTTGTTCTGAGAGCTTGCTGTTTAGGATTTGAGAGCAGCTTTTAACGAATAAAGTTGTTCAAGTGCCTGACGAGGTGTCAGATCGTCAACATCGATTTGATGTAATAGAGCTAATGCAGGCGAGGCTACTTCAACCTCAACAATTTTTTCAACTACTTGAGTTTCTATCTCATGTTCGATTGAGCTAAACAAATCATTCTGAACCGTATTTTGAAAATGTTGGTGTTGCTGTTTTTCCAAGATTTTTAATCGCTTTTGTGCTTCTTTAATGACGTTTGCTGGAATACCTGCCAGTTTTGCAACCTGTAAGCCATGACTTTGACTCGCTGGTCCTTGTTGGACTTTGTGAAGGAGAATGAGATTGCCATTTAACTCTTGTGCAGTGACGTGGTAGTTATCAATACCTGTTTCACTACTTAGTTCGGTCAGTTCAAAATAGTGGGTGGCAAATAGACATAAACATTTCACACGTTTAGTTAGATCGAGTACACAGGCCCAAGCTAAAGATAGTCCATCATAGGTACTGGTTCCGCGTCCAACTTCATCCATGAGTACCAAAGATTGGCTGGTCGCATGATGTAAAATTTGTGATGTTTCAGTCATTTCAACCATGAAGGTCGATTTACCTGTCGATAAATCATCGGCTGAGCCAATACGGGTAAAAATTCGATCAATTGAACCTAATTTTGCTGATTTAGCAGGAACGTAGCTTCCACAATATGCCAAAAGACTAATTAACGCCGTTTGGCGCATGAAGGTTGATTTACCTCCCATGTTTGGCCCTGTGATAATCGCCATACGATGTTGAGGGTCAAGAAAGGTATCATTTGGTGTAAATGGTGCTTTGTTAAGAGCCTCGACAACAGGATGGCGTCCTGCGTGAATCTTAATGCAAGTTTCAGGTGTAAATTCTGGTCTTGCCCAATTATTTAATCTTGCTTGGTGGGCAAAATTAGCCAATACATCAATATAAGCAATCGCCGCACTCATCATTTGTAATTGGGCAATATTTTGGCGCAGTTCATCCAATAACGATTCGAATAAAAGCTTTTCACGGGCGAGGGCACGTGATTCACTCGATAAAACTTTATCTTCAAAGCTTTTTAGTTCTGGTGTGATATAGCGTTCAGCATTTTTCAATGTTTGACGACGAATATAGTCAGCAGGTGCTTGTTCTGCTTGAGCCCGGCTGAGTTCGATATAGTAGCCACTCACACGATTGTAGCCGATTTTTAGCGTATTAATACCTGTACGTTCACGCTCTTTAATTTCTAAATCAATGAGGAATTGTCCTGCGTGATCACGGATTTTACGTAATTCATCGAGCTCATCATCATAACCTTCTGCAATTACATTGCCATCACGTAGTAATACAGGTGGGCTTTCTACAATCGCAGCCATCAAGTGTTCATGTAGGCTCTTGAAGTCTCCAAGTTCTTGATCAAGCTGAAGAAGTAACTTAGATTGCTGCGTTTTCAAAACAGGTGCTAAAGCATGGCGTAAAAATGGAATCTGTGCGCAAGCTTGACGAAGCTGTACTAAATCTCTAGGGCGTGCACTACCTAACGCAACACGACTGAGCACACGTTCAATATCTCCAATCTCTTTCAATACTAAACGGACTGGGGATTCATGATAGCCTTTGAGCAATTGTTCGGTTGCATCCAGTCTTGCGTCGAGAATCGCAGTATCACGAATAGGCTGCATAAGCGTACGACTGAGTAAACGCCCGCCCATAGCCGTTTGGCAGTCATTAATCAATTGGAATAATGAGGTTCCATGTTCAAATAACGGTTCGATAATTTCTAAATTGCGGCGTGTAATTGGGTCGAGTGCAATAAAATCGGTACTTTGCTCAATTTGAATCGAACGAATATGAGGTAATGCTGTTTTTTGAGTTTCTTTTGCATAATGAATCAATGCAGCAGCGGCAGCTTTGGCAAGAGGTAATGAGTCTAGACCAAACCCGGACAAGGTTGAAACTGCGAACTGATCGCACAAAGTTTTTTGGGCATTATTGAGATTAAAATCAACATTGGGACGTTTGGTGACAGAGCAATCTAGGTTCTTCTTAATATGTTCAATAATGTTTTGATCAATTAAATCCTCATCAATTAAGATTTCGCTTGGCATCAAACGAGCCAGTTCAATTGCGAGCTGTTCAGGTTTATAGTCTTGTTGTTGTACTTTAAAGATACTGGCACTGAGATCAAGTAAAGCGATCCCGATTTGATTTTGTTGGATGCAAAGTGCGACAAGATTTGAAGATTGATAGCTTCCGAGCAAGGCGTCGTCAGTGAGTGTACCGGGTGTTAGAACACGTACAACTTTGCGTTCAACAGGACCTTTACCTGTAACCTCACCAACCTGTTCACAAATCGCAACAGTACGACCAGCTTTAACTAAACGTGCTAGATAACCTTCTGCTGAGTGATAAGGTACACCAGCCATTGGAATGGGTTGACCATTGGCTTTACCACGATGGGTTAGCGTGATTCCTAAAAGTTTGGCGGCTAGGTGAGCATCTTCGAAAAATAATTCGTAAAAGTCACCCATACGATAAAACAATAGCGCATGTGAATATTCCATCTTGACCTTGAGGTATTGCTGCATCATCGGCGTGTGGGATGAAAGATCAGCCATAACTGTGTCACTATTCATGCGTACTAAATCCTTAAAAAATAAAGCGTCAATATGAGAGTATGAGATTTTGGTTTCTAATAAACGTGAATAACTTTGATGTACATATGAATAAACAAAACAAAAAAGTTTACGTTTTAGTGTACCTCTTTTATGTCAAAAAACTCTTCAACCGAGTATGAGAAATGAGGTGATTTTCTCATGTTTGACATCTTAGCAAATCGGATTGGATTCACAAAAAAAGATTCCTTGTTTAGCTGAAGAAATAAACAACAAAAGGAGAGGTAAGGTAAAAATGAGTTTGACAATATGCGTGTTATTTACTCATCTAAATTTAACTTTAAGCAAATTTTTCATAAAGTGTACGCTATAGTTTTTATAGTAAATATTTAATTTATAATATTTTAATTGTTTTTTACATTTTTGGTTACAAGGCTTTTGTCGACAAACTTATTGTATATTTGTCATATTTTGCTAGCAAAAACTTAGTACATCTTATTTTGTTGATAGCGGTGTACTTTTATAACGCATAACTGCTTTTACGGTAACCCTCTTACTTTGCAATACATTTTGTGGCAATTACACCATTTAGACTCAGTGCAGTTATGTTTTTCTAATTTAAAAAAGGAAGTGTTTCAATGAATAATATACAAATTAAAGTGAAGGACCAATTTGAAACCGAAAATATTGCAGTTGCGTTTATTAAAAAAGTGAATGAACAAGACATTCCTTTATTCAAGCGCATAGAGCATATTGAAATTGAAGGGGAAATCTTAAGACCGAATATGGAATTACTTTTCGAAAACCCTAAAGATGGACGTATTTACCAATTTGTTGATATTGTAGATATAAATTAAATTTTAGCTG
>NZ_GG665958.1:112761-114120 GCF_000156555.1 Acinetobacter sp. ATCC 27244 | reverse complement strand
ATTTTAGCAGCTATAAAACCCGATCTGGACTTAGCCTAATAAGCTGGATGGTTATTCTGAGGACTGAGCTCTGTACTCTACAGGGCTCAGTTCTTTTAATTTAACCTTGATTTTGTCCAAGATCATAAGATTTTATTTGATCTGCTCTAAACCTTGATCATCGATAATATGTTTCGCTTGTGGTGATTTCACAAATTGAATTAACTCCTTAGCCAATACTTCATTTTTAGAGTTTTTCCCGATACCTGCAGAAAATATGGTCACTTTTTGATAGGGGGCAGGAATAGGTCCTACTAATTCAACCTGTCCATATTTACCTGTAAATGGTTTGATTTCACTGATTTGTTGGAAACCAATGTCAAATTGTCCTTCTGCAATGCGTTTAGCAACTCGATCACCGACAACCTTTTCGGCTTTAGCACGAATTACCTTATATTCTACGGGCTGAAAACTTGGGAAAACATCCTTTTCAAGGTGTGTACCACTCGCACTTGCAGAATATCCAATTTGTCGTGCATCTAATAATGCTTTTTTAAAATTTTCAGCAGAACTGATATCTGGTTTTTTGGCACCTTTAGGTATCGCCATGCCAATGCTAGAGTTGACTAAATCTACATGCGTATTTGAGTTGAGATAACCTTTGTCTATTAGTTTGTTTAGTTCAGGTGAGGCTAGAATGACGACATCGAATTGTTCACCACGCTCCAGCCGATTTGGGATAGATGTACTTGAGGCTCCCATAGATGAACCTGAGGATAGCTCAATGTTATGACCTGTTTTTTCCTCAAAAAGAGGGATGAGTTTTTCCATAGAAGAATAAAACCCACCAGAACTAATTACTTTGAGTGTATCTGCATAAACTTTAATCGGACTGAAGCTAAAACTTACTAAGCAAACAATTGTTAAGAATGGAGATTTTTTCATGTTAGATCGCTTAAATTGAGTACAGTATGGAAAATGACTACAGAGCACCATATTGTTGATGAATAAAGAATTTCTTGTTTCAGATGCTATTTTCTGGGCGATGTTATGACATAGCGCTGTTGTTATGGAATAGCACAAGAAAAATAGGTGTGAGATCTGACACAGGTTGGAAATTAGCTTGGGTGTTTATATATTGGCATTTAGAAACCTCCTTGTTCTATATTCTTATGTTTTATCTGATCTGATTCTTAGTTAATTAGTTTCAACTTAGCTGAGATCAAAGATAATCTTTTGAGTAAAAGAGAGATGTTTTATGCTTAGGATGAACATGCCATCAATATTTCAATAATTAGAAATAGCTCTTTGACTCAATAAAGAATGTAAACCCAAATAAAAGCGAGGAGTGATAGGCTAAATCTAATGAGGTATTTAAAT
>NZ_GG665958.1:74880-111906 GCF_000156555.1 Acinetobacter sp. ATCC 27244 | reverse complement strand
CAATTTAAAAAAACTAATGATGTTCTAGAAAATTAATTCAGAACATGGCCAGCTTTTGTTCTGTACAAGCGCTTTAACACAGGCTTTGATTGCCGATTTAGCGGCTAACGCAGCAGGTGATAATTGTTCTTCTGCGATGCTCACTAAATAATTGATACGTTCAATTTCTGGATCAACGATTTTAAGTAGCTGTAATTTATGTTTATATTCTTGTAGACAAGCACTCCCGGGACGAATACTTACAAGATCTAGGTGAATCAGACTATCCATGAGTAAATGTAACCCATCAATCTCATAAGCAACGTTTACTACACCAATTTTATGTTCTAAGAATTTTCTCAAACTATGTCTTTGGCGAGGTAGAACTAAGGGAATATCACCAATGTATTGAGACTGAATCACACCGCTCTTGAGGCAGTCATGAAGATGATGTTTTTCTAAGATTTCTCTACGCCCCATTAAATACATTTGCTCTCGAACTAACGGTTGTATAGACCATTGCCTGTCTACTTCATTGGTAAAAATAATAGCGAGATCAAGTTGACGTGAGTTAATTGCTTGTATCAGATTGCCAGATAGGGTTTCTATCATTTCAAGACGAATGTCAGGATAGCGTTCTGACATCAATTTCATTAATGGTATGCCCAATAATGCTGTAATTGTGGGGGGTAAACCAATACTGACATGACCTGAGAGCCTTGCTGAGTGTGCTGCATCAATTGCAAAGTTGATCTGTCTTAGAATTAATTGTGAATGTTTTAAAAATGCGAGTCCTGCTGGTGTTGGCGATACTCCAAAAGCATTTCGCTGTAATAAACGTATACTTAATTCTTGCTCAAGCTTACTAATTTGCTGACTAATCGCTGAAGCACCAATATCAAGTTTCTGGGCTGCTTTTCCAATACTTCCTGCTTCAACCACCGTTAAAAAGTATTTTATTTGTTTAATTTCCATGAAAAAGTTCTCTAAGCATCCATGTTAAATATTTCTAAAAATATTACTAAACATATCAAGTAATATTATTTTAATAGTGTCTACAAAATTAATGCTTATTCAAGCAAAAAATATACTGATCTTGGGTGGAGAGAGAACGTAATTCTGAGTTTTAAAGATTTAGCCTATATTTTTTTTAAATACCTTAGCAAGTGTTTTTAATATTATTTAAATCAAAACAATGGTTTAAATTGTTTTTTACGTATATGCAATTTGGCGCTAAAACACTCTGAAATTCAATACTATTTAAAATAATTAAATACCCCTTTAATTCTTCGCTATCACAGCAGCTCGCTGTTTCAACTTAAAGTAAGGAAAATTTGAGAGGAGAGAGATCGATGGACGATGTTCTCATTGTTGGCAACAGGAATGCCGCGTTGTATCAGAAATGTTTGCTTGTTTTTGAATATTCATCATCACATGAATTAGGTTTGAATTCTCATCTAAAAATAACAAAAAGTTAGTTTTGAAATGCATGCGAATTTTATCGTGTTTGCCATCTTTGATTGTGTCTAAAGTTATGTAATAACGTAGGTTTTCTTGGGGTGAGGCTCTATCTCACGACGCTTACATTGAAACTCGCTGTTTAAAAATTTTTCAAATCACCAAGGCTAAACAACGACCAAGGAGGTTCTGCAATGGTAGTAGGGAAAACTTTAATGGATCACTTAAATAATAAGGATATTTTTGTAATGAAAAAACTTTCATTTGCTCTAGTTACATGTTCGAGTCTGATTTTCACTGGATGTAATACTAGTGGTGCAAAAGAGGTAGGGCAACCTAAACGTCCTGAATGCATTGCCCCAGCAAAGCCTGGTGGTGGTCTGGATATGACTTGTAAATTAATCCAAGCAGGTTTGAAAGAAACTGAGGTTTTAAATGATCCAATCCGCGTAACGTATATGCCAGGTGGAGTAGGTGCGGTTGCCTACAATAAAATTGTGAGCAATGATTCTGCAAATAATGAAGCTGTAGTTGCATTTTCCACTGGATCATTACTCAATCTAGCCCAAGGTAAATTTGGAAATTTCACAGAAAAAGATGTGAGATGGCTTTCAGGTGTTGCGGTTGATTATGGTTTAGTTGCCGTACATAAAGATTCGCCTTATCAAACCTTGGGTGATCTGATAAAAGATCTACAAGAAGACCCTAAGGGAATCAGTTTTGGTGGAGCTGGTAGTGTTGGTGGTCAGGATTGGATGCAATCAGCAATGCTTGCAAAAAAAGCAGGAATAAATCCTTCGGCAATGAGTTTTGTTGCTTTAGAGGGAGGGGGCGAAGTTCTGACAGCGCTTTTAGGGCAGCATGTCAAAGTGGCAGTTGGAAATATTAGTGAAGTCAGTTCAAATTTAGAAGCTGGCAGAATACGAGTACTTGCTGTATTTGCAAATGAGCGTTTACAAGGGAAGTTTTCAAACTTACCAACTGCGAAAGAGCAGGGTTATGATATTGAATGGCCTGTGATTCGTGGCTTTTACATGGGACCTAAAGTTAGTGATGATGCTTATCAATGGTGGAAAACATCATTCGATAAAATGATGGAAAACAAAAAATTTGAAACCGTTCGTAATAATCAGGATTTGTTGCCATTTGCACTGACTGGCGATCAGATCACAGCTTATGTCTACAAGCAAACTGATCAAATGCGTCAATTATCTGCCGAATATAAATTATCTAAATAATTAATGAATGAGTGCCAAATCGATGATTTGGTACTTTTCGTCGTGTTAAGGAATAACAATGAAATCAGAACGTATCCTAACGGGGATTATTGCCCTTTGTGGTTTGGGTTTGGTGATTTATGCAAGTAACTTTGATGCGCCAATCTCCTATGACTCTGTGGGACCAAAAGCCTTTCCTCTTTTGATTATGGGGCTGATCACGGTGAGTGCTGTCTATTTGACTGTTAGACCCACGATCATGTTTGAACCTGTTGAGTTAGGCTGGACTAAGCATTTGCTTTTTAGAATTACATTATGTGTATTTGCGTTGACTTTATATGCAGCTTTATTTGAGTTACTAGGGGTCATTATTGCAACAACATTGATGGCAATAGCTATAGGCAAATTATTCAAAGGAAAAACAAGACCAACCATTATCACCGCCTGTATTTTGGGTGTAACAACCTACTACTTATTTGATCGTGTTTTAGATGTGCCATTACCAATGGGATTGCTGGGTTAAGGATGACAAATTTATGGACGTATTAAGTTTCTTAATGACTGGCTTTGAGGTTGCACTGCAGCCACAAAATTTATTAATTGCATTTATTGGTGCATTTGTTGGAACTATTGTGGGATTGCTTCCTGGTTTGGGGCCAATTAATGGTGTTGCGATACTTTTACCTTTTGCATATGCGTTGGGTTTGCCAGTTGAGAGCGCATTAATTTTACTTGCTGCAGTTTATCTGGGTTGTGAGTATGGAGGGCGAATTTCGGCAATTTTAATTAATGTTCCAGGTGATGCTGGTGCCATTATGACCACGATGGATGGCTATCCTTTAGCTCAGCAAGGTAAAGCTGGTATTGCTTTATCACTTTCCTCAGTCAGTTCATTTATTGGAAGTATGGTTGCTTTTATTGGAATTGTTTTTTTTGCACCGATTTTAGCGAACTGGGCGATTGCATTTGGGCCAGCAGAATACTTTGCTTTGATGGTTTTTGCGATTGTGTGTCTAACTGGTTTGGTGAGCACGCAGCCCTTTAAAACATTAATCATGGCTTTGATTGGGTTGGGCTTGTCCACGGTTGGTATGGATGCAATTACAGGCGTATATCGTTTTACTTTTGATAGTGTGGGGTTAAGTGATGGTATTGCTTTTACAACCATCGTAATTGGTTTATTCAGTGTCAGTGAAATTCTTCTACTATTGGAAAGAACAACCGTTGGAAAAGTTGTACTTGCTCAAGGCAAAAGATCTTTATTTAATTTAAAAGAGTTATTGAGCTCATTAGCAACCATTATTCGAAGCTCATTCATTGGATTTTTTTCAGGAATTTTACCTGGGGCGGGGGCAAGTGTAGCGAGTGCTATGGCATATACCACTGAGCGTAAGCTGGCAGGTGAAAAAGGTAAGTTTGGTCAAGGAGACTTACGAGGATTGGCTGCCCCAGAAAGTGCAAATAATGCCGCTGCATGTGGATCATTTATTCCCATGCTAACTTTGGGTGTACCTGGATCGGGTACAACAGCCGTTATGATGGGAGCTTTGACGTTATATAACATTACACCAGGCCCTCAACTGTTTGCAGAACAACCTGTATTAGTCTGGGCTTTGATTGCTTCACTGATGGTTGGGAATATTATTCTTTTGGTTTTAAACTTACCATTAGTTGGTTTTTTTGCCAAACTACTTAATATTCCTAACTATATTCTTATCCCTGTAATTGCAACAGTTAGTTTCGTCGGTGTTTATGCAATTCATAGTACGATTTTTGATTTATTACTGTGTATTGGTTTAGGTGTTGTCGGCTATATATTAAGAAAATTTGATTTTCCATTGGCTCCTTTAATCTTAGGCTTTGTCCTTGGTGAGTTAATGGAGTCCAATCTACGTCGTGCTCTTTCTATTTCTCATGGCGAGCTAAACATTCTGTGGGATAGCAATATAAGTATAGGCTTGTGGGTGATGTCAGGATTGCTTCTGATTTTACCATTTGTCAGAAAATACTTATTTATCAAAAGACAAATGCGGAAATAAGCTCTTTTAAAGGTCAGGATTCCTGACCTTTTTTATGATTATGGAAAAGATTACTATCAATTCTTTGGGTTTGTATTTGCGGACATTGTTGTTATTGCTATGAATTATTTTGAATTACGATGGCCTTGGTTATATGGAGATTGCATCTAGCCGATTACTCGTTTTGATAAGAAAAATTGATCGTCACTCCATAAGTTGAATTAAGTTAGCTGCATCGATATATGGTTTAGGGATGTACTTTTGTGTTTGTGAAACAAAGCATTTCTTTGTAACCCGATGGTTAAATAAAGATACAACTTATTTTATTTTTAAATAATAAAATTCAATGCCTTATGTAGGTTGGCAATAAAAATATAATACTTATAACTCTTGTTACAACGCCATAGTCGACAAGCATTCGAAATTTTTACATAGTTCTATACAGATAAAATTGGGAATCGGGAGAATTACTCATGAATATGAATAAGGTCACGGTAAGGGTAAAGGATCAAGAAGAAAATGAATCAATTGTTATTGCACAATTGAATGAACTTGAGGACCATGAGGTTTCATTTTTCAAACGAGTAGAGCATATTGAAATAGAGGGTCGTGCGATCTTTCCAAATATGGATTTGCTATTTGAAGATGAGTTCGATGGGAAAATTTATAAATTAGTTGCTTTAGTGAATGATAAAAGACTAGTGTAATAATGAAATGATCTATTCTAGTCCGAATAAAAATGCCCATTGATTTTTATAAAATCAGTGGGCTTTAATTTAATTTGACTTAATTGATTCATTATCATTGTTGATTATTCTGAAGTTCATGTTTGGGAGTATTACACGGATATACTAAGTAATGGGGTTAAGTCCTTTCACAATATCTTTAAACTCAGAACCATTTAACCAAAAAGATTTCTTTAAAAATAGCGTCGTCATAATACTTTCAGCAGCTTCACTATTTTCGTTCTCACAGAATATTCCATAGCTATTACCAAGAACAGTATTGTTCTCAATGAGACGAATAAAGAAAGCATGTTGTTCGTCAGCATAACCAAGAATAGCATCGCGTTGATTGTTCATTTTTCATGTCTCCACATCAAAAATATTTGCATAAAAGCTTACTATTTAGAGATCAAATATATTCGTGAATTAGATCAATAACTTAATGTCTTTGATACAATGATTGTGTATTAAGTTATTCATTTAAAACAGTAATTTAATTTGTTCAACATCCTTGTTTTGACTGAACAAGCTAAAATCTGATCTATGAAATTCATTGTTATGCAAAATTAATTTTTCGTCAACTTGAATTTGTAACTTTTTCAAGTTAAATTAATTGAAAGCATTTTTAACTTGGGTAAGGGGGAGTTATGTCCAAAAAGACTGAGTCGGAGCATGGTGGAGCCAGAGCCAATGCAGGACGAAAAGCCCAATTCAGTGAACCGACCAAAGTGATTCGTGTTCCTGAATCTCAGGTCGATTTCATCAAAAAATGGTTACTGAATAATGTCAAAACTGGCGCACGGAATGATTTGACGTCGACAATGAAAATCCAAAACGTGCAGGCAAAGAATGATCGAATTTATCATATTCCACTAGCAACTGAACGTGTTGCAGCAGGTTTTCCTTCACCTGCTCAAGATCATGTCGAGCAAGCTTTGGATTTAAATGAGTTTTTAATTCGAAATGAAAACTCAACATTTATCGTGAAAGCCAATTCACTGTCGATGTTGGATGCTGGGATTGATATTGATGATCCCTTAGTGGTGGATCGAAGTATTCCTGCCAAGTCAGGTGATATTGTAATTGCCTTGATTGATAATGACTTTACTGTAAAACGTTTAATGATTGATCATCATTTTAATCCTCCAAAAGTTTGGCTAAAAGCAGAAAATCCTGATTATCAAAATATTTATATCACTGAAGGACAGGAGTTGGTGATTTGGGGCGTCGTGACCTATAACTTGAAACCAATGAGATAAACTTATGCCATTACCACAACGTATTTTTGCTTTGGTCGATGTAAATAATGCTTATGTTAGTTGTGAGCGTGTGTTTAATCCAAAGCTAGAGAATCGTCCTGTGGTGGTTTTGTCGAATAACGATGGCTGTGTTGTTTCCCGCTCGTATGAGGCAAAACAATTGGGTATTCGAATGGCTGTACCATTTTTCCAAATTGAAGAGATCATTCGCCAGCATCATGTTGCTGTATTTTCAAGTAACTATGCCTTGTATGCAGAAATGTCTCGGCGATTTATGAATATCTTGGCAAGCTTTGTCGATCCTTGTGAGCAGGAAGTTTACTCAATAGATGAGTGCTTTTTAGAACTTACAGCTTATCAACATCATTATGATCTAAGCAAATATGCATTTCAGATTCTGTCTACTGTAAAGAAATGGTTGGGCCTACCTTGTTGTATTGGAATTGGTTATTCCAAAACGCAAGCAAAGCTCGCAAATCATTTGGCAAAAACGCATGCCAGTTTTAACGGAGTTTGTAATTTCGTAGATGAGGATCCTTGCATCATCGAGGATTTATTAATGCACACCCCTGTAGGAGAGGTATGGGGGGTGGGACGAAAAATTCGTCAGCGTTTGGAAAAAATGAATATCTACTCTGTGATGGATTTGCTCCAAACTGATCCGAAAAGGATGGGTAAGCATTTTTCGGTGGTATTGGAAAATACGGTTAAAGAGCTTCAGGGCGTTGCATGTTTAGAAATCGAAGATGTCATTTCTGATCGTCAGCAAATTTTAAGTAGTCGTTCATTTGGACAACCGATTGAAGATAAAAATAGCCTCAGTGGTGCACTTACCGAATTTGCTTTACGTGCAGTTGAACGACTTCGGAAACAAAAATTATTGTGTAAAGCCGTGGGTATAAGTATCCGCACCAATCGATTCAATAAAGACGCGTATTATCGGCCTTTTACGGTGGTGTATTTGGTCGATTATAGTGATGACCGTTTAGTGATTATGAAAGCGGTACAACAGGGCTTAGATCGGATTTATCAGGTGGGGCATCGCTATAAAAAAGCAGAGGTGATTTTGTTAGATATTATTCCTCAACATCGTCATGCCGTTGATTTGTTTTATAACACAGAAGAAATGCTGACCCGACAAAATCTTTCGGTTGCGTTTGATGAAATTAATGAGCGATTTGGGCGAGATGTAATGACTTTTGGACGCTTGATTGGACCTCAAGGGCGAGCGTGGGGAATGACCCAAAACCATAAATCACCAAGCTACCTAACAAAGTGGGAGGATGTGTTAAGGGTTGGGTAGATTGTTTTAGAGTTTATATAAATTTTAGTGGTTTAAAATATAGATATTCCCATTCTGATAATAAGGAAAATTAACAAAATCAGGAAAAATATTCTAATAAACTGACTACCATAATGTAGTGCTAAAAAAACGCCGACAAAAGAACCCAGAATATTACAGAATGCTATGATTAAACCGATCTCCCAGAGAATATGACCAGTTGGTATGAAAAATAGCAGTGCTGCACTAAATGTACCTAGGTTCACTACCTTCGCGGATGCGGAGGCACTGAGAAAATCAAAACCAAATACTTTGACAAAAAGGAAAAGAAGAAAGCTTCCACTGCCTGGACCAAAAATGCCATCATAAAACCCAATAACCCCACCAAAAACGATGCCTAAAAAAATTTCTTTATGACCACATTTGATATCAGTGCTATACGCTCCTAAATCTTTTTTTAGAAAAGTATAAACGGCCATGATGATGAGCAAGAATAAAACGCTATATGTCATAAACTGCTTTGGGATATGAGCGATTGACATAGCGCCAATAAATGCAAATACAAAAGCTGAAAGCATTGTGGGGATTAGAAGTTTCCAAACAAACTTAACTTTGTGTACATATCGAAAGAAAGATGATGCTGTTCCAGCCCATACAGCCAATTTATTTGTGCCCAAAACGGTGGCAATACTATGTTGTGGTAGTGCGTGTAGTAAGGCTGGTATTTGCACTAGACCACCACCACCGACAGCGGCATCAATTAAACCACCACAAAAGGCAAAAAGTCCTAAGATAATGAGGGTGGTTTCATCAATCATAATAGTGAACCAATAGATTGTATTTAAATCTAAAAAATTGGTGTTATAAATAAACTTTTAACTTCAACGCTTAATAGATAGAAGTAGTCGTTATTGTTGAAATTACGATAATTGAATGCTGATTACAAATGACTTATATTGAGTTTTAAATTCTATAAAAATGAATAGTTAAAATGGAATTAGCCCAAATCAGAATGTTCAAAACGGTTGCGGATACTGGAAGCATTATCAGAGCATCCGAATTATTACATTGCGTCCCTTCGAATATAACCACCCGAATTAAACTGCTTGAAGAAGAATTGGGTACTCAGTTGTTTATTCGGCAAGGGAGAGGATTGGTCATTAGTCCATCTGGGGTTATTTTTCTTGAATATGCAAATGAAATCTTATTTTTATGCGATGAAGCGAGTCGTGCAATTAGCATGAACGCACCGCCTTCTGGCGTATTAAAAATTGGTGCAATTGAATCATCTGCGACCAGTAGATTGCCGAAATTATTATCTCAATACCATCAAGAATATCCATTGGTTAAACTTCAGTTTAGTACAGGAACTTGGCCACAACTGATCAAGGATGTTTCAGAGTTTAAACTGGATGGAGCAATTATAGCAGTTGATCAAAAGCATCCATCTATTGAACGGCTGAAGATTTATAAGGAGGAGTTGATTGTAATTGCTTCACCATCCTTGGGTGAATTAAAGCAGCCAAAGGATTTATCTGATAAAGAGATCTATATGTGGCCAGTGGGGTGCCCTTATCGTAGCGCTTTAGAACATTGGTTGAGCCTTAATAATGTCTCTGTGCAAATTACGAGTATGGCAAGTTATGCAACAATTCTAGGATGTATTAGTGCTGGTTCAGGGGTATCACTGGTTCCCAAAAGTGTTTATGAGCAATTCAAAGGAATAGGTGGGATACGAGGGTACTCTTTTGAACAGATACCATCTATCCAAAGCTATTTTATTTGGAATAAGAAATCTAAGGGGCATCGTGCAAAAGATGTTTTTATAGATTTACTAAAGTCAGTATGCTGATGTATCTAGGGGGGAGTTTAGCTCAAATTAAAAAAGACAGGTCGAAGCCTGTCTTGTAATGATGGTATAAAGCAACTATAAACTTTTTGCATAGGCTTCGAGTTGATCGACCACAGTTCCCCAGCCACTGAAAAAGCCCATGTCTTCATGTTGTTGTCGAGCTGCGGGTGTGCGGTGACGTGCAATCGCTGTATATTTGGTTGAGCCATTACCAAGGTCTTCAAACAAAATAATCGCAGTCATAAAAGGATTTTCACTTGGTTTCCAGTCTTCAGTATAAGCATCAGTAAACACTAATTTTTCATGCTCAATAATTTCTAAAAATACGCCGTGATTCGGGATCTGATTACCATCGACATCAAATAGCGTATTAAATTTTCCTCCAACTCTTAAATCAATTTCACAAGACACAATTGAGTGAGGCTTGGGAATAAAGAAATGTTTAATATGCTCTGGCGTAGTCCAACATTCCCAGAGTAATTCACGTGGTACATTGATGGTTCGTTCTAGTTTTAGATCTGTTTGAGGGTCAAGGTTCATTTTTTCTTTTCCTTTGTAAATTGAGTGCGTAGTCTTCTAATTGATTTAAGCGTGTTTCCCACATGGCTTGTTGTTGATGTAACCAGTGTTGCACAGGATTTAAGGAATTTGGGCTCAGTGCATATGTTCTGACTCTGCCATTTTTTAGGGTTGTGATGAGTCCAGCTTCTTCTAGTTTTCTTAGGTGTTTCAGAAAAGAAGGCAGTGCCATCGCATGTTCTTCTGCTAATGATGTCGTGGTCGCGTTACCATGAGACAGACGAGTCAAGATAGCTCTGCGTGTTGGATCACTTAAAGCATTAAATAAAAGATCGAGTTGCGAATCATACTTAGCCATATAGCTAAGTATTGGCTCAAAAAAAACACAAGTCAAGAAAAACTTATCCAAAAGGCTAAGTTTCCCAGTAACCCAGTTGTAGTACATGCTCATAAATAAAAAATGATGGTTTAATATTCAATGCTCAAACTCCTTAGTGAGCTCACCGAATATTTTCCCACCATTGTTTAAAGCGCTGATGATCGTTATCGAGTTCAACTAACTCACCAATCATCGGTGTTGCAAGTCGATACTTTCTCGATTTTGAATATTCTGTAATTCTAGTAATTGGCTCATACCATGGATGTTTGGCTAAACTAAACTTGGAATGATGAACTGGAATCATATTACGTGCATTCAATTCCTCAGTGGCTTGAGCAACCTCATTCGGGTGACAATGTACCGCATGCCAAGCGGCATCATATTGTCCATTTTCCATCAATGCCCAATCGAAAGGCCCATATTTTTCACCGATTTCGACAAAGTGTTTGTTATAGCCACCATCGCCTGTGTAAAAAATCTTTTTATTTGGTGATTGAATAATAAATGAAATCCATAGATTTTTGCCGCCATCAAAAGCACGTCTTGAGTCGTGATGAGTGGTCTCGGTGATAATGGTGATACCATCGTCAAACTCAATGCGATCTCCCCAATCTTTTTCAATCAGTATGTCTTTGGGATAACCCCAATATTCAAAATGTTCACCAACACCGAGTCCAGTGATCACATATTTGACTTTGTTCTTTAATTGCAAAATAGTTTTATAATCCAAATGATCATAGTGATCATGTGAAATCAGTAAATAATCAATATCAGGTAATTCATCGACGGTATAGATATCAGTTCCTCGATAAGCACGAGTTCCCCAAGGCAGAGGCGAGACTTTGCCACTCATGACTGGGTCAATTAAAAACGTTTTACCGTGGAGCTGCATAAAAACAGAAGAATGACCGAACCAGATGATGACATCCTGTTGAGGATTGAGTGTCCGTAAGTTGGTTTTAACCGAAGGGATAATATCTTTGGGGTGACGATGCGGAATGGTTTTAATAAAGGTTCTATATAGTTCAATGAAGGTGTGGGAGCAATCTGTCATGCCTCGTTTTTCGGTGAGATTGCGAAATTGACCTTGTCTATAGTTGGGAGAGTTTTGAATACGTTGTAGTCGTTCCCCAGAGGGGAGTTTTCCAAAAAGAGGGTGTCGTGTATAGAGAAAACAGATAAAAATAAGTAGGCTTAGAGCGAGAGCAAAAACAATAAGCATAAATCGCATTACCTTTTATTTGAGCATTCGATAGTCAATATTAATAGAAAGTAAAAGCGACAAAATGATGAAACCTTTATGAAAAGTCGATGAATGAAAATGTCGTGATCGTGATGTAGCTTAATTTTTATTGTGATCATGCAAAGCTGAAAAAAGTAAGTCAGCGGTGACATGATTGAGCAAAACGAAGCCATTAGCGGGAGGTGGTTTATGCTAGACTATGTGTGGATAACAGTATTCATCACTGTGAATAAAATGAGTAAATAAGATGATTGGGCAGCAGAGAAACATATTAGCGGCGATGGGAATAGATGTTTGGATTCCTAGAGACGTTGTATGTCAAAAAAATACTGCACCAAGTCTGTGGCGAGATCAGATCATTGATCAACCGACTCAATACAGTGAACCTGTACAGAACAATGATGCTCGTATTACTCAAGATGCTCCAATGGCATCTGTGGAAACTCAGCCCGCGATAGTCCGAGAGAGTTCACAACAGGTTGAGCTTGACGAAAAACCAGTTGTTAAAGATTCGGTTATAGAAAAAGAGCAAATCGTCATCACTGCACCAGTCCAAGCGTTTGAGTTGCAGATGTACGTTCTAGAAAATTGTGCTCTTTTAGTGGAAAGTAGTCAGCTAAATGATGCCCGACGACAATTATGGCAAAATATTCAAAAAGCTCGACTTGGTCAGTATGCTGAATTGAAATGGCCATTTCCACTGGCAGCTTTTCAGGAAAGTCGTGGACTTTCGTCTTATATTCAAGGCTTTTTAGATGCAACAGCAAACAATAAAAAAATTCTTTGCCTTGGCCAGCTCGATTTTATTCAACATACCAATATATTGCATCTTGCAAGTTTAGAGGAAATGATTGCTCAACCTTTATTAAAAAGACGGTTATGGCAGCTTATGCAGTCGTAGGAAATGGAAAGCTCAGAATGAAGAAAGTTGTTGTATTTAGTCAAATTGATCAAGACGTTTTAGCGCGCTTACAACAAAGTTATCAGGTTGTGGTTCTCAACCCTAAACTAGGGGATATTAACGAGCAAATCCGTACTGAAGTCGTTGATGCAGATGCCATGATTGGTGCAGGACGTTTACTCAATGAAAGTAATTTAGCGCCTGCACAAAAACTAAAAATCATTTCGACTGTTTCAGTTGGCTATGACAACTATGATGTTGAGTACCTAAATCAAAGAAAAATTTGGCTTGCGAATACGCCACATGTATTGACTGAAACAACAGCGGATTTAGCTTTTAGTTTGCTACTGAGTGCGGCACGTAAAATTCCGCAATTAGATAGTTGGACCAAGCAAGGACAATGGAAACGGACTGTACCGATTGATCAATTTGGTGTGGATGTTTTCGGTAAAACCCTTGGTATTATTGGGTTAGGTCATATTGGTGCAGCCATTGCACGTCGCGGTTTTTATGGTTTCAATATGAATATTTTGTATCATAACCGCCGTGAAAAAATCGAAGTTGCTCAAGCCGTTAATGCACAATATCGAGAATTAGATCAATTATTACAACAATCTGATTTTGTCGTGGTTGCGGTGGATCTAAATAGTGAATCAAAAGCACTAATCGGAGAGGCACAATTTGATCTCATGCAAAAACATGCGGTGTTTGTGAATATTGCACGTGGTTCCGTTGTCGATGAAGATGCACTTATTCAGGCATTGCAACAAAATAAAATCTTTGCAGCAGGTTTGGATGTCTATGCAAAAGAACCTTTGCAAGACTCCCCATTGTTTGAGCTTGCAAATGTAGTCACTGCACCACATATCGGTTCAGCTACTTTGGAAACACGCCAAAAGATGGTGAATCTCGCTTATCAAAACCTGATTGATGCTTTAGAAGATCGCGTACCCCGTTATTTAGTCAATCCAAAATTTGAATAATTGCTTACAACTTGATTGCTGATTAATTGTACTCAACTATCTTTTAAGCCTGCTTAATATTGATACACTTGCGCCCTTTGTGATTTGGTCTTGGGGTGCGTGTGTTCGAGAAATTAGCTGAGCAGAGTTTAGGCTTAATGGGGTGGGAAATTGACAATCATTGGGATTTGGATATTGATCAATGTGTCATGATTGCCGCACCACACACCAGTAATTGGGATGCATTATATGCGCGTTTAGCGCTTAAAGCGTTAGGAGTGAATGTTCGTCTAACGATTAAAGATAGTTATATGAAATTTCCTTTTGGCCCATTTGTACGTGCAATGGGAGGGATAGGAATTGATCGCAGTGTGAAACAACAAGATCAACAGCGACCAAGTATGGTGCAGCTCATGAGTGATTTGTTCAAAACCCATCCTAAACTTGTGATGCTTGTTACTCCAGAAGGAACTCGTGCTAAACAAGAACAATGGAAAACAGGGTTTTACCATGTGGCTGTGGCAGCAGGTGTGCCAATTGCACTGGCTTATATGGACTATGCCAAGAAAAAAACAGGGGTTGGAAAAATTGTCTATCCTTCGGGTGACTACGAAAAAGATATGACAGAGATCATGGCATTTTATGAAAATATTCACGCAAAATTTCCAGAGAAATTTAGTGTTGACCAACGTTATACATCGAGCAAATAATCTACATTTGATTGTTCGGATATAAAAGAAGACAGGAAAGCTGTCTTCTATAACACTTTGTTGCAAATTCTTCTCATTTTCGATGTTATATTAATTTTCTCGATTAGAATCATAGAGAAACCACTTGAGATCGCTGCTACTCGCATGTGGCTTAATTGCCACCACTCAAATTAGCCACACTCAGATTTTCTTGCCATCTCAAACAGCGGGACAAACAGAAGTGCCTGATATTGGCAGCGGCGTTGGTTTGCTTGATCAACAAAAAGAAAAATTTATTGGTGAAAAAGTATATCGACAAGTGCATCGACAAATGCCGACTATTCAAGATGCTTGGTTAGAAGATCAATTTCTACAGGTTTTCTCAGGGATTCTTAGTCAAACTCAACTTGGGCAACCAATTGGTCTTATCGTTATTAAAGATCCTCAAATCAACGCGTTCGCTGTGCCAGGTGGATTATTTGCCCTAAACACAGGTTTGATTACATCAGCAAAAAATTTGGATGAAATTGCGGGTGTTATGGCGCACGAAATTGCCCATGTTACTCAACGTCATTATAGTCGCTCACAAGAAGCATTTAAGGGGCAGGGACTACTTGCTCTCGCTGGGATTCTTGTTGGCGCAGCGATTGCATCACAGGCAGATGGTGATGTTGGATCTGCTGTCATGATGGGAACGCAAGCTGCATTGATCGATAAGCAGCTTAGTTATAGTCGTAATCAGGAGCGTGAGGCGGATCGTATTGGTATGCAATTTATGTATGCCGCAGGTTATAACCCTCAGAGCATGGCAGATTATTTCGAAACCATGCATCGCGCGACTAGTCGAGTGAGTTTTTTACCAGACTTCTGGTTGACCCATCCATTAACCACCGAACGTATGAGTGAAGCTCGTTTACGTGCCAATCAATTACCTCGGGTTAAACCTAAAATTTATGATCTCGATTTTGAAATACTGAAATGGTATACCACCGTTACGTCTAATCAAGCCAACGAAATTCAGTTATTAGCATTAGCAAATCAAAAAAATACTGCAGCTCAACTGGCACTGAGTAAATTTTATCTTGAACAAGGTGATTATACTCAAGCTCAGGCAAATCTTGATTTGGTCAAAAATAGATTAAAGTCACATGTATTGGTGCCTTTGATCCAAACTGATATTTATCTGGGTCAAAATAAATTAGCACAAGCACATGATGCGATTAGTTCAATCCAAAAAACTATGCCTGAAAATAGAGCTTTGTCCTATAAGTTTGCTGAAGTATTGATTCGACAGGGGCAGGTAGCACAAGCGCAAAGTTTGGTGCAGCGCTTCATCCATAAAAATCAGAGAGATATTCAAGGTTGGGCACTATTACAACGTGCTGCAAATTTAGATAAAGAGTTACCATTACAAGCTGTCAATGTCTTATGTTATCGTGCTGAGGTTGAGTATTGGTCTGGTTATGAAGAGAATGCGATTAAGTCATTGCTTCATGCGCAACGATTGGCAAAAGGTAATATGGCAATGTCTGCAAAAATTGATGCACGTTTAAAACAAATGCAAGATGACCGCCGTAGAAAAATTTAATTCTTATTAGAAAAAGTGTAATTGGGGGAGCGAATGGTTAAAGGACAATGCCTATGTGGGGCTGTGCAATATCAATATCATGCAGAGATCGAAAATAGTATCTTGTGTTATTGTCAACACTGTCAGCAAGCACAAGGTGCATTTGCAGGTTGGAATAGCCCACTTGATCAAAGTAAGTTTGAGTTTGTGAAGGGGAGAGATCAACTCAAAGAATATTTCCATACACCAAATAAAGCACGCGTTTTTTGTCAGCAATGTGGTAGTCCAATTTATTCGTATCGTACTGACTTGCCCAATGTGATCCGATTGCGTCTAGGTACTGTGACTGAGGGGCATATTCCTGCACCGTCAGAAGAATTTTTTACCGAGCATAAGCCAAAATTTATTGAAGTAAGATAATATGGCAGGCTTGAGCGTTAAAGAAGTTAGAAATTGATGAAGAAAATTCTTGTTTTTATTTGTGCAATTGGTTTTATGGGGATTTGTTCAGCGGCTTCAGTTGAACAATATGTGCGTACAGTAGAAAAAATAACGACAACTTATGCGCAAGATATGCGGAACTTTCTGCGTAGTTTAGATCCACAACTTTCACAATTTACGCCTGCACAACAGGCCAAATACTGTGCCATTGTGAATCAATATGTTCAAGACTCTTATGCAGCAATTGAAAAGAATAGATCACAATTACCGAGAGAGTATGCCAGTATGACCAAACAAAATGTGATTGAGCAAGTCACTGAGTCAAAGGAAATGCAAATGCTGAAAAAATATAATATTCAGTGTGAATTTAAATAATCGAAAGACTTTGGGTTCATTATTGCAATGAATCCAATTTTACAAAATAGGGAATATAAATGAGAGTTAAGCAGATTAGCTTAATTTTGCTTTAATTTTAGCAGATACTTGTGAAGGATCGGCACGCCCGGCTATGATCGGACGTAGAGAATTCATCACCTTACCCATATCTTTCATGCTAGTAGCTTCTTGAGCAGCAATCGTTTGCTCAATGATAGAATCAAGTTCTTCCTCAGTCATAGCTGCTGGTAGAAATTGAGAAATAACCTCAACTTCGGCTTGTTCTTTACTAGCTAAATCATCTCGACCAGCGCCAGAAAAGGCTTTGATCGATTCTTTACGTTGTTTAATTTGCTTTTCAATGACCGCAAGAACCTGAGCATCGTCAAGCTCAATGCGCTCATCGACTTCGATTTGCTTAATTGCTGCTTGTAGACCGCGAATTACCGTTACTGTTGCCATATCTTTGGCACGCATTGAATTTTTTAATACGTCAGTAATTTGGTTTTTTAAAGTCGTCATAGTCTTTTCAGCAGTCAATCACAAATTAATTAGTAAAGGCGAGTAGTACGTACAGATTCGCGAGACAATTTCTTTTGGTAACGCTTAACTGCAGCAGCTTTTTTACGCTTACGTTCTTGAGTTGGTTTCTCATAGAATTCGCGCTTACGAACGTCAGCTAAAACACCCGCTTTTTCGCATGAACGCTTGAAACGACGGATAGCTACGTCTACTGGTTCGCCTTCTTTCAACTTAACTTGTGGCATGTAAAATCCTCTAAGATTATGGATAAGATCTAACGCACAATGCACTAGATCGCAAGTGAAGGTCAGTATTTTACTCATTTACAACTCAGATCACAAGTCTATAATAGCTTCGATATTATTTTTGATCGTTGTAAAGGCAGTTTAATGATAGTTTTGGGCTTAGAAACTTCGTGTGATGAAACTGGGTTAGCACTCTATGATAGCGAACTCGGCTTGCGTGGACAGGTTCTCTATAGTCAAATTAAACTTCATGCAGAATATGGTGGTGTCGTTCCAGAATTGGCTTCACGTGATCATGTTCGCAAAATGATTCCTCTAATGAATCAATTGCTTGAACAAAGCGGTGTTCAAAAACATGAAATTGATGCAGTTGCATACACACGTGGTCCTGGCTTAATGGGTGCCTTGATGACAGGTGCATTGTTTGGTCGAACATTGGCTTTTGCTTTAAATAAACCTGCAATTGGGGTGCATCATATGGAAGGTCATATGCTTGCGCCCTTACTTTCAGAAACACCACCAGAATTTCCTTTTGTTGCTTTATTGGTTTCAGGTGGTCATACACAATTGATGGCGGCTTATGGCATCGGTCAGTATGAGTTACTGGGTGAATCGATTGATGATGCCGCAGGTGAAGCTTTTGATAAAGTTGCGAAAATGATGAAGCTCCCTTATCCAGGTGGACCTAATATTGCCAAGTTGGCTTTAAATGGTGATGCTCAAGCTTTTGATTTTCCTCGCCCAATTTTACATCAAGGTCTGGATTTTTCATTTAGTGGTTTAAAAACGGCAGTTTCTGTCCAACTTAAAAAACTTGGTGAAGAAAATCGTGATGCCGATATTGCAGCTTCATTTCAAGAAGCGGTGGTTGATACGCTAACTAAAAAATCAGTAAAAGCGTTAAAGCAAACAGGTTTAAAGCGATTGGTGATTGCTGGAGGTGTGAGTGCGAATGTTCGTCTACGTGAACAATTAGAAACTTCACTGGCAAAGATCAAAGCACAAGTCTATTATGCCGAGCCTGCACTGTGTACTGATAATGGTGCCATGATTGCTTTTGCAGGTTATCAGCGTTTAAAAGCTGGACAGCAAGATGGTTTAGCTGTAACGACGACGCCACGTTGGCCGATGACCGAGTTAAAACCAACCTAAATTAAACGCATCCTTTTGATAGGTTGTGAGACGATGAGTAAATCAGAGAGGTCTCTGGATTTGTTGAACTATTCTTATATTTAAAAGTCAGATTCTTGATTGATATCCATAGCGAGTTTGTTGTTAACGCTATCGTATTAAAGTATTGGATATATTATTTATTTTGATGAGTGAAAACTCATCGCGGAGTATAGACGTTGAAAATTTCTTATATTTTTACTTGTGGCCGATTAGAATCTTTATTTAAGATTCTATGCCTTACTCAAAAAGGTGAGGAGGCGGTTGCATCAAAAGAAAAAGTAATAGAACAATATAGAAAAGATATCGCTTTAGGGCGTCCATTTGAAGAAACTGAACTTTATCAATTGATTGAACAAAGTGAAGAGAAAATTGTCATTAATCGTTTAAGTAATATTCTTCGAGAAAAACCAGCTCAGCAGAAAAAAGACTTTGATGCGGATGAATATAAGACGGGTGCATGGTCTGAGTTTAACGATTATAAGTTAGCCGTTCGATTTTCTAATGCAAAAACTGAGCTAAGTGAAAAACACTTTGAAAAGACGGGTGAATACATGACCAGTCGTGGTATTGCGAAATTAACGGGTTTCAATCCAGCGAATATCAAAAATATGTTGCAGCATAAAAGAAGTGTAGTAAGAAAAATGCTGACAACCTTAGAGAAGTTAGCAAAAGAGTATTGATACTTAACTCTTATCATGAATGCAGAATATTTTTCTGCATTCATTTCTAAGCTTTGCTTTCGACACTTATACAATTGTAGCCTATTTGTGCAAGCTTAATTGGAGTTGGGTTGATGTGCTTTGGAAAGTACGGCTAAACACAAAAAAATCAAAAGCATACCTATCCAACCAATCGGTGCTAATCGCTCACCGACCAGCAATACTGCAAACAGTGCTGCAACAAGTGGCTCAAATAAAGTAAGTGTGGTTGCGGTGCTGGCAGAAATTGTTTTTAAAGCGTAACCAAATAACAGATAACCGAGAAACATTGGAATAAGCATCATATAACCGACAACATAGAGGTTAATCGGTTCATCAAATAGATTAGACCCAGTAAAAAATAATGTAGGCAACAAAATTAAAGCGCCAAACCCAAATATTAAGCCCATGGAGGCTTTAGAGTCGACACCACGATCAATCATTTTCTTGGCAGCCCATGAATATAAAGAATAGGTAAGTGCTGCAATCAGTCCAAGAATAATCCCAATCGTTTTCTGATCTGTGGAGATATTTTGTGTTGATCCATGAGAATGTGATTCACCAATCGACAAAAGAAATACACCGATAACACCAAAAATGAAGCTGATAAACCATTGCTTTGATAGTGATTTTTTGTCAAAGAACTTTTCCAGGAGTGCTGTAAATAAAGGTGCTGAACCAATTGAAATGACTGTGCCAATAGTAATCCCTGCCATACGCATCGACGAATAGAAAGCCAATGGATAAATAGCGACAGAAATTACGCCAACTAACAGTAGGGGTAAATAGCTACGGATCTGGGGTAAATGACCGAGAATATTTCTATGTGCCAGTAAGGCTTGTAACAGGCCACCACCACCCATTGCAATCGCCCCAATTGCCAAAGGACTTAGATTAGGTGCATAAGATGCAGCCGTGCCTGTCGTTCCCCATAGAATTGAAGCAACTAGAACTGCGATAAATCCATAATGTGAACTTAAGTTGAATGTGGAGCCTTTCAATTTGAAATCTCTTGTTCTAATAAGGTCTGAGCCATTTGTCTAGCAGCAAAAACTTTTGTACTTGAACTTTCCAAACCGGCGAGGACGATAGAGCCTTCTAAAAGAAAGGAAAGTAAAAGAGAAAGCTGTTTGACTTTTTCATCATCGGCAATAAATTGGCTTAGATGCTGTGCCACGATACTTTCAACTTCATCTTTATGTCTTTTCACAGCTAAACGTTCTGGACTGTGAGCAGGAAATTCTGCTGCGGCATTGAGTAGTCCACAACCACGAAAACCATTTTCGTAAGCAAATTCAGCATGATCTTGATAGGCATCAAAAACTGCGAGAACGCCTTCGATCGGTGATTGGATCGTTGCTTTCCTTTTCTCATATAAAGCTAACCACTCCTGATGACGAGCTTCGATATAGTAAGTCACCAGTTCGGATTTGGTTTTGAAATTGTTATACAGTGACATCTTGGCGACATTGGCATTCTCAATGATGCTATTGATCCCTGTATTATTAATCCCATCGTTATAAAACAATACAGAGGCTGTTTCTAAGATTTTTTGTTTTGCAGATTTTGTGCTCATAAAAATATATATTGGGTATACCGATCTACCTAATATTAAGTTGATCATACATTTGAAGCAAGCATATATTGCTTTTTACTTCTGATTTGAATATCAACTTATTGAAAATGAAGCGATAAAAATTATTGATGGGCTGTGTTATTCATTGGGCTTTTTGCTATGGATAAAAGCTAAGCCGTAGGTGGGCCATTTCTTGTCTGTTTTAATGTTATTGACAAGCCAAGCCACGAGGACAAGAGCGATTGACCCTAATAACACTGGAAAAAATAGAAAACTCCATTCGTACTGGATGCTATTTGCGGTGAGTAAGATGACCAATGGATTAGCGCCAGCTGGGGGATGAACACAACGTAAAATTTGCATGGCAGCAATCGCACAACCAACGGATAATGCAATACTTATGGCTGAAACACCAAAGATTTTTAAAAAGATTAAGCCAATAAATGCTGAGACAAAATGCCCCAAAATTACGTTACGAGGTTGGGCTAGAGGGGATTGTGATACCGCATATAAGATCACACAGCTTGCTCCGAAAGGCGCCATGATAAATAAGTTATCAGTTAATTTGCTGAGCAAAATTAAGATCAAAATACTTAATGTTCCACCAATGAGACTTCTTAAAATATCAATAGAATGAGGTAAAGGAGCGAGAAGTTCTTTACCATGAAATAGTGATCGCATGTTGATCTCACAGAGTGATTGCTTTCCATCAATAATAGAACTAAAATTAAAAATAGTACAGATCTGTACTATTTTTAATTGAGTAAATTTTTATGTCAAAATCAGCGAATAAAATTTTGAATACCGCAGAACGATTATTTTATGAAAATAGTTTTGTTGGTGTCGGTGTTGACTTAATTCGAGATGAATCAGGTTGTTCAAAAACAACGATGTACACTTATTTTAAAAATAAAAATCATTTGGTGAAATCTGTATTGCAAGCAAGAGACGAAAAGTTCCGACAGAGCTTGCTCAATTATGTGGCTGATACCAAAGGAAGAGAAGCACTGAATAAGTTAATTGAATGGCATTTGCTATGGTTTCAAGAGGATAATTTTAAAGGATGCTTATTTGTTCGAGCAGTGGCTGAGTCGCATTCAGGTGATCACGACATTATTGTAGTTTCTCAGCAACATAAACGATGGATTAGAGATTTGATTGCACAATATCTTGATGGCTCGATCCATGCTGAAATATGCATTGAAACGATCTATACCTTGATCGAGGGTTTAATTAGTCGTTTTTTGGTGGAAGGATATGATGTAAAAGTTGCTGAAGATATCAAACATGCAATCGATCAAATTATGGATGCATTTTCTCATGAAAGCCGATGAATCACCATTAAACCTTTAAGTTTTATCAATCAAAGGTTTAATGATGTTTTATATTAAAGCTAAAAGAGTTTATTCACTAAATAGCTTTTGATCTTCTACATCGACGTATTCGATATAGCCACGTCCTTGAACGGGTTGACTCAAATATTCACCCGTAAAAGTGTAGGCACTGGCATAGCCAATGCCATGCCCATAACGAAATGGACTATCAATTTCAGCAAAGATTTCTAAGATTTTTTGATCTGCTGTGTCTTTTACCATCCATGCGAATAACTGGGGTAAACGCATTTTCTTGCCACTAGGTGAAACATAGTCATCTACTTGATGAGAGATGACCCTAAATTCAACATCGGTATAGATTTCTGCTGGTCGATCAGTGTGTCTAACATGTAGAGAATAAGCAGCAGGCTTTCCTAAAATATCCGCTTTGGTTAACAACAATTGTGTTGTCTCATTTAGGTTGATAATTTGATAGGTAAAGAAATCAAGCGGTAACTTATACGCCTCAGGCAATAGTTTTTTAATAACACCATGTGCGCCAGCTGCACGTGCATATTCATAGGTACATAAACCTTCTGCTACAGTCGTTTCACCTCGATATTCAAGTTGACCCTTGAATTTAGCCAACAGGCTAAAATGATCATAAATAGGAGTCTTGATAAACCATGAGACTTGATCAGTGACATCTAAATCAAATTCAAAATGTAGACCATGATAATCACCTTGAAGATGAATATGAGGTAAAGTCCCTGTAATCGAAACTTCTTCACCCAATTCAATCTGAGTACCATTTTCTAGAATCTTGGTTTCATCTGAAATGATATAGGCTTTTAAGAGGTGCTTATCTAATGCCGCTGTACTTGAAAAAAACGTTGCCGTGTTTCTTGGGTCACCTAAAGTCATGTCATCATGGTCAAAAGCCAGTGCACCGGGTGTTCCCAACAAAATCATAATATTCAAATAACGGTGTGGTTCAGATAGTAGTGGAAAGAAGATGCCATAATGTGTCCACGTATAAAACTTCTCATTGGTTCTTGGAATAATAATTTCAGGTTCAGAAAATGGAAGCGTTGAGTATTTTTTAGCTTGATCCAAAGTACCTTGTGCGAGCAACAAGCTTTTGCCCAAGATTTTACTGGTCAGGGAAGTGGGTGGCAGTTGTTTTTTCATCTTTATTCCTATACTCATCTTATGCTGAGACTTAGGTTAAGAAAAACAACTGCCATTGCTAAGCGGAAATAAGGACAGCGCTACAGCTTTTCAGGACATTTATTGATTGGTTTTGTTGGACAATTTTTCTAGATTCTGTGAACCGATCCAATGCTTTGAGAACTGATAGGCTGCACGCCCAGAGCGTTGACCACGTGCCTGACACCATTTCAAACTTTCGCCACGAACCAGATCGTTATATTCCAAACCTGCTTTAGTAATGTAATGCTCAACAATTTCTAAGTACAGTTGCTGATCCATTGGATAGAATGACAGCCACATGCCGAAACGGTCAGAAAGCGAGATTTTTTCTTCGATGGCTTCTTGTGGATGCAACTCTGTATATTGGGGTACATCAACTTTACGCACCGGGGTATTTTCATGCATAAATTCGGGCAATAAGTGACGACGGTTACTGGTGGCATAAATAATAAAATTGCTTGACCCTGACTGTAGTGAGCCATCTAAAACACTTTTTAAGCTACGATAATTTTCATCTTCTGCATTAAATGCCAAATCATCACAATAGACGATAAACTTCTCAGGACGATGTTCAATCAGTTTTTGGATCTTAGGTAGATCAGATAAATCATCACGTTCGATTTCAATTAAGCGCAAACCTTGTGCTGAGTATTCTGTCAGTAAGGCACGAACAATTGAGGACTTACCTGTACCACGCGAACCAGTCAGCAAAATATCATTTGCA
The DNA here is from genome assembly GCF_000156555.1 of Acinetobacter sp. ATCC 27244. NCBI lineage: Bacteria > Pseudomonadati > Pseudomonadota > Gammaproteobacteria > Moraxellales > Moraxellaceae > Acinetobacter > Acinetobacter sp. ATCC 27244. Next base: position 87,577 of record NZ_GG665958.1, on the reverse strand, counting down.
GGAAAACCATTTAAAAACTGTAGCGTATTTTGAATGATTTTATCTTTTTGGCGCTCAATTCCTTTGAGATCTTCTAAATACATTTTTTTAGGTTGTTGTACGGCAACCAATTGTTGATTTTCCCATCGAAAGGCAATTGCAGAAAAATCGGTGGGTTGTTTTGGTGCAGGGAGAACTTGTTGAAGTTGTGTTAAAACACTCGATAATGATTGGAGAATAGAATCAGGTAAATTGAGGATCGCCATAATGAATACAAACCAAACTCAGTAATCAATGATTAAGGATACTAGCATTGCTTTCGCGGAAAAAAAGAAAATATCATCATAAATATTGCAATACGTCGATTTAACCCTTGATTGTTGCGACAGCTTTTTGCATTGTATAGGTGCACGATTCGAAAAATACGATTAAAAATTGGGATCATCCATGTCAAATCTGCTTTTAGGAAAAAGAAATACATACCAAACTTATCGAGTAGGTGTGTTGCAAGAGCGTTTAAGACATACAAGTAGTTATGAAGAGTGGAAAGAGCTTGCTTTAAAATTAGATCAGGAAATGGGGACCGAGGCATGGAAATATGACAATGAGTCACCTTATTTCGATGCTGAAATTCTGTCTAGGCGACACAACCTGTTAAAGAAATATCGAACACAGCATCGCACATTAGATTTAATGTACGTGTTGCGAGAAGGTTTATCTTATGATTTTGCCAATATCGGGCATCCGATGTTGTTTGCTGAAACCTATATTGGCACGAAAAAAATTATCGAAAACTATGTAGAAGAAGTAAGTGAATGCTTCCGCTATTTATCATCAAGTGAATGTATAACGTTCCAGCTTAAAGAAAAAATCCAGTTTTTTGAAGAATGCCAAAAAGCCTATGGCCAACCTGCATTGATGCTGTCTGGTGGTGCGACATTGGGGCTATTCCATACGGGTGTTTGTAAAGCACTATTAGAGCGTGATTTGCTCCCCAAGGTTATTTCTGGATCGAGTGCAGGGGCAATCATGACGGGAATGCTCGGCGTCTCTTTACCAGACCAGATTCCAGAGTTACTCACTGGGGAACATTTTTTTCATAAAGCATTTCGTTTTAGAAAAATTATAGAGTTGATCAAGGGTAATGGTGGCATTGCTGATGTGATGTACTTAAAAAAATTCTTGGTACAAAACTTAGGCGATGTGACGTTTGCCGAGGCTTATAAGCGTTCAGGATTACATATCAATATTGCTGTCGCCCCGTATAATACCGCACAAAATCCGCGCATTTTAAATGCTTTAACAGCACCACATGTTTTAGTCTGGAGCGCTGTGCTTGCTTCATGTGCGGTTCCTGTCCTATTTCCACCAGTGCATTTGACCAGTAAACGCTATGATGGACAACATACGCCGTATATGTCGAATACCAAGTGGGTAGATGGCAGTATGCGCAGCGACTTCCCTCAAGAAAAAATGGCAAGGCTGTATAATATTAATTACACCATTGCGAGTCAGGTAAATCCACATATTGTTCCATTTATGCAAAGTGATTCTGCGCGATTCCGTCGTGATGTGTTGAGTTGGCCTGAACGAATTATCAGGCATCAGGGTAAAGCGGTGGCGATGGATGTCATGGATTTAACACGTAACTCTTTGGGAAGCTTTTTCCCTATACGTCGCGCGCTTGATCATGGTTATGGTATTTTAGGGCAGCGCTATTATGGTGATGTCAATATTATTGCCAAATATGGTTTAAGACATTATAGCTATATGCTACAAAATCCACGTCCAAAACTCTTTCAGGTTTTACAACAAGAAGGTGAGCGTGCGACATGGCCTAAAATTGCCTCAATAGAAACCCATGCACGCATTGGTAAAACTATTGAACATTGCTTAGCATCATTGCGAAAGCAGGAAGAAAAGCAGCAAAATGAGTTCTACTACGTGGATCTTTGATTCAAATATCCAACCTGATGAATTAAAGCTTCGTACCAAAAGTCAAAGCTATGCGTATGGTCGACGACTATATACTTTTCAAATGGGTCAGGAGATGTATTGGCTTAAATTCCATTTAACCAATACCAACCCGATTTTACAGGCTGCTTTTCAACATGAGTTAAGTTTCTATCAGTCGTGTTCATCCGATAACGCTTCGTTTCTTATTGATCATCGGATTATTTCTTTGGCACAGCAAAGCTCAGTTCTTCGTGATTTAGGCGAGGGGATTGGTTTAGTCGTATTGGATTCAGTTCCTTTTTTTACTGATTTGAATCCATGCCAACCACTTGAAACAATTAAACAAATGATCCAGCAAGCTTTATATGCGCTTGGTGAATTACATCAAATGGGATGGATTCATGGTGATTTAAAGGTTGAACATTTCCGATTATATAAAAATACATGTCGATTGATTGATTTCGAGCAAAGTCTGCAATTGCATCATGAAACTCATAATTTGAACGCAACACCACACTATATGGCACCTGAGCTATTTCATGGCAAAAATAAATCAGTGCAGAGTGATTTATATGCTTTGGGAATTATTCTATATGAATGGTTGACTCAGACCAAACTGAGAGCAAATAGCTATCACGATTGGGCCGTATTACACTGTCAGCAGCTACAACTTCAAGTTTCCAAGCAATTGGAGCCATTTTTGCCATTATTAAAAGGTTTGACTCAAAAACATTCTGAGCAACGTTTATGTTCTGTTCTAGATGCACAAGTCTTGTTAAATGATATTAATCTGCTGCAAAAATAAACATAAATAATTGATTTGAATATTATATGTTCATTTAAATGGGTTTTTTCTCAGAAAGACTTGTCATAAAGCTGCTTTCTCACTAATATGCATAGCCATCGGGGGCGTGGCGAAATTGGTAGACGCACTGGATTTAGGTTCCAGCGCCGCAAGGTGTAAGAGTTCGAGTCTCTTCGCCCCCACCAAATTTAAAAAGCAAGAGTATCTTGCTTTTTTTATGGTTAAATCAGAGATGAGTTAATCATGAAGTTATAGAGGATTGGTGTAATGGTAGCATGACGGTCTCCAAAACCGTTCGTCAAGGTTCGAGTCCTTGATCCTCTGCCAAATATGAAAGGAACTTTTTTAAAGTTCCTTTTTTTATTTCTGTATTTTTTCATTTGTATATGAAAAAAGCATTAGCCTTGAGATGCATAGTTTTTTATAAAAAAGGACTTGTCAGCAGAAAGGTTTATCACTAATATACACATCCATCGGGGGCGTGGCGAAATTGGTAGACGCACTGGATTTAGGTTCCAGCGCCGCAAGGTGTAAGAGTTCGAGTCTCTTCGCCCCCACCAAATTATTAAAAAGTAAGAACTTACTTTTTAAAGATTAAGTCAGAAATGAGTTAATCACAGCGTTATAGAGGATTGGTGTAATGGTAGCATGACGGTCTCCAAAACCGTTCGTCAAGGTTCGAGTCCTTGATCCTCTGCCACTTTGCAAGTATGCAATGTAAATAAAGAAAGGCTTAAATCAAAAAGGTTTAAGCCTTTTTTGTTGTGTATTTAATCGTGCTGTTATTGTTTCAAGAGGCTACATACATGGTTTTAGCCTCTAAATTGTTATAACGTATTGAGTTAAATTGACATATCAAGATCATCATATTCGTGTAAGGTTTTCCCTCGTTGAATGTGTTCTTGATAATGTTGAGCGCGTAGTTGATCTAGTTCTGAACCAGATACGCCATCTTTCCAATAACCTGCAATACGTACGTCATTTTTATCAAACTGTTTATCTTCAACGAAAAAATGACGTAATGCTCTTGCCTCATTGCGTTCGCATGCCGCCCAGATCGTTACATTTTCATAGTTTTCTAGTTGAAATGCTGCTTTTAATAGGAGGCCTTTTTCTAGAGCGTGATGATCTTTATGCAATAAGTGGATCTGAATCTGATCGAGATTGGGGAAGTCACAAGCAATATTTTTTTCAGCACTTTCTATATAGATATCCGCACTGATGCCATGTGGCCAATGTTTAAGTATCGAATAAACAGCGGGAACAGCCGTATCATCTGCAAAAATAACAACATGCTTTTGAGATGAGAAATTTGGAATAAAATGAGGTCTTGGTCCAATTAGTCCAATTTTTGTGCCGACTTGTGCTGAATTAAGCCACTGCATCGCAGGGCTTAAATCTTCATGTTTGACAAAATCAATTTCAATTTGAGCATTTATTGGATCAAAAGAACGGATCGTATACACACGAGAGATGGGTTGACCGGCTGCGTGCTGAGCAACCAGTAAACGAATTGCCAAATTTGGAGACTTCCAAAGTTCTTGTTGGGTTGTATGTATCGTGCCCTGAATTCGGATAATGGATGGAAAGGGAGCTTGGATTGAAACAACGGTCATCTCCAGCTGTTCCATATCTTGTAAATGGTCTTTCTCTTTCAGTAAATTACTGGATTTTTGTTTCGATTTCTCTGCTATTTTTGTCATTGATATAACCTAAGTTAAACGATCATGATAGGTGTTGTGAGGTGAAGTAATCACAGTCTTTATTTACTAAGATAGCGAAGTGCTCCATAATTGTAAATGATAATTGCTATCAATTGTGTTTGTAGAGTTGAAATATTCTCCGTAAAAAGTCTTTAAATGAGTTTTCTTTTTAATTTATATATTTGATATTAATAATTTATTTTAATAAATAATATTCAGAGTCGCGTTCATGTTGATTCATTAATTAATAATTAAAAATGATTATCATTTGTATTATTTTGCTAAGCTATCAAACCTCGAACAAAAAAATATAAGAGATAAGATTTTTAATGGTTACTTTGACAATCCATTTTGAGCTATCTGGATCAAAATCAATGATGCCTTAAAGGATCATTTTCCAGTATTTTTATCACTTTATTTTTGAATGTTCGATTTGAAAGTATGAAATAGAAAATATGTTGAGGATTGAACTGTATGCAAAAAGATTTAAATCAAGATTTACTAAAATTTAATAGTAAAAATATAGATTTAGAGAATTACCTGAAAAAAATTTATGAAAATATATCAGGTAGAAACTCGAATAAAACAGCATTGATATTCAATGGTCAGCAGATCAGCTATGCTGAAGTAGGGCAGAATGTCATTAAGATTGCTTCTGCATTAAAAAAGCAGGATTTAAGAATAGGATCAGTGGTCGCAATCTGTTTGAGAAAAAGCCCTGAACATATTTATACCGCTTTAGCTTGTGCGTTAACGGGGATGATTTGGTTACCGATTGATATGGATTCACCATCATCAAGGCTTCGTTATTTACTCTTAAATAGTCGTGCTGAGATTGCGGTCAGTGACTCGTTGGTAGAAGGTATACCGAATTTAAATATCAATGAGGCCTTACTCAATACCATCGTATGTGATCCAGAATGGCGTTATGAGATCAATCGTTTACCATCGTATTATTTATATACGTCTGGCAGTACTGGTATGCCGAAATGTGTTGTATTAAACAATTTGGCAACTGCAAATGTACTCTCGCATACCATCGCAGAATGGAAGATCAGTTCTGACGATGTCGTTATAGCGATAACACCTTTTCACCATGACATGTCTGTGTTTGATGTATTTGCTACCATGGCTGTTGGTGCAACGTTGATTGTTCCATCATTTGAACAGAGTAAAAATGCTCTGGTTTGGGCCGAGCTAGTAGAACGATATAAAGTCTCGATTTGGAGTAGTGTTCCAGCGATTGTGGATATGTTGGTCAGTGTGACCCGCACTGAGCAACTACAGTCGCTCCGTTTAATCGCGCAAGGAGGTGACTATATAAAACCTTCGCTAATATCCAAGTTAAGACAACAATTGCCGAATGCGCGCTTATTTTCATTGGGTGGTCCTACAGAAACCACAATTTGGAGTATATGGCATGAAATTAGTGATACGGATCAGGCGGTTATTCCTTATGGCAAAGCATTAAAGAACAATCAATATTTTATCCTAAATGAAAATATGCAGCCTTGCCAAATGGGTGAGGTGGGCACCATGTATATGGTGGGGATGAATTTATCAAATGGATATTTACGTGATGGAAAGCTTGATTACCAAGATTTTATGGAAATTCAAGTCAATGATAATGAGAGACAAATTGCATTTCGTATGAGTGATCAAGGCTATTTCAGAGCTGATCAAAATATTATTTTTGCTGGGCGTCAAGATGGCTATTTAAAGATAAAAGGCGTGAGAATTTCGGCTGTTGAAGTTGAAAATACTTTATTGAAGAATCCGAACATTCATCACTGTGTTGTGGTGGGGTGTACGCATCCAACCACTGAAACCCAGGAGTTGGTAGCGATTTACACATTAGCAGATCGTAATAATAGTACTGAGTTAAATGGTTTAGAATTAAAGCGTTTTTTAAAAGCTTATTTGCCTGACTCACATATCCCATCTAAATATTTAGCCGTCGATCATATCCCATTAACCCGAAATGGTAAGGTTGATCGAAAAACGTTGCAGACATCGGCTCAAGATCAAATTTACTCGTCTTCTGCAAAAGCGCAATCTAGATTTGATAATGTTGGAAATTCTGTTTTGATGATTTTTCGTGAATATATCGATGAAAATAAAGATGAAAAAATGGATATTTTCTATAGAAGTGAGATATTGGATATTGGAATTAAGCCGAAACAACTGATGATTATTGCACAAAAGCTTTCTCAAAAGCTTGATACACAAATTGATTTCTATACTTTGATCTCATGTAAAACGGTTCAAGATGTTGTGAATCGAGTACAGCAGCAAATAAATTCTTAGATCATTTTGCAGTAGCATGAATGCTCGTTTGAGTAGCCTTGAATTGAAAAGGATCGCAATGTGCTTAAAAGCTGGATGGGTAATCCGTTCTTTTAAGCACACGATTGCGGTGATACGTTTTATACGAAATTTAGATTTCTGCTAAGGTTGCATTTATTTTTTCGCAAATACTTTCAACAAGTGGAGTGGGAAAGCGGTGCGCTTGATAGGTGATAATCATACTAAGTTGATGTTGCCCATTAATGACATTTTCCATGATTTCAAAATGTAAGCCGAACATAGATTCCTCGCGTTCAGGCAAGATTTGACGGTAAGGAATATCCCGCCCATGCGGTGCTTTTAACGCACCATTTAATGCATTATTTGAATGAATATGGATAAACACATCGAATAATAATCCTTCGTCGGCATGCATGCCTAAAGCTTTTTGTATATGGTTAATCGGGATATCCGCATATGCCATTGAATCATTAATCATGGTACTAATATTTTGAAGTAATGATTGGAATGAGTCTATTGGATTAAATACAGTACGGTGAGCAACCATTGTTGTGAAGTAACCCACGGTATCAAAAAATTCAGGATCAGTTCGTCCAGATGCAGATGTACCAATCACGATTTCTTTGAGTTGTCCTTGTTTATGCAAAGCATCTGCGATAGCGGTATATAGAACTGTAAAAATAGAAGCGTTGTGCTGTCTGGCAAATTTAGCAAGCTTGTTATGCATTTCTGATTCAAACTTGAGTTCTAGCCATTTGACTTGAGGTGTTTTTTCCGAAATATCAAACGCTTGATTTGGGGTGGCGAGTTGTAATCCTTTGGTTGCACCCTTTAGCATATCTGTCCAGTAATCAATGTGGTTCTGATTGATCCCTTGTTTCTGTTGAAGCAACGAAAAATCATGGATTGTGTGAGCTGGTGCTTCCCACATAGGTGTTTTTTCATTTGAACGAGCAAGATAAGCATGTCTGAGGTCTGACATAATCGTGTTTAAAGACCATTCATCAATGACCATGTGATGGACTAAAAATGATAATGTTTGTCGACCTTGTGCATTCCGAAGTAAGCGTATTCTGATTGGTAGCTCATGGCGAAGATCAAATTTATATGAGGCTTCATTTGCAAGCAAGATGTTTTTGCTTTCATTACTCGCCCAAAACCATTTTTTTTGATCCAACGCTGAAATTGGGACAGTCTGTTGATAGGTCTGTCCATCATGAGTATGGAATGTTGTACGCAAGCCTGCATGTCTCTCCACGATATCTTTAATTGCCTGAAAGAAGATACCTTCATCTATTTCTTCCAAAAATTCTACTGCGAATGGTAGGTTATAAATTGGACTGAAATCGAAACTTGAATATGCTTGCCAAAGAAAATCTTGAGCCAGAGTAAGCGGGGCTTTTGCTTGATTTTTTAATGTATTGGTTTTAATCCTATCGGTTTTGATGGCGGCGTAGGTTGCCAAACCTGCAGCAGATGGGGATTTAAAGAAATCATTAAATCGAATTTCAATCCCATGTTTGTTGAGTAAATTCCCAATAATCCGTGTTGCTAATAATGAGTGACCACCAAAATCAAAAAAGTCATCATCTAGGGTCAGCTCAGGCTCGGCGAGTGTATTTCTAAACTCCTCCAAAATGACCTGAGAAACGTAGCTTTGATCTGTTTCTACCTGAGTTTCTGTCTTGTTTTCAACAAGATGATTTGGTATTTCAATTTCAGTTAGGGTGAGTGAAACGTTGTTTCTTGAGTATTGTAGGTATTTATCTTTTATTGCCTCGATGAAATTGGCTGTTTGATAGCATTGGTCGAGAATGGGATGAAGGATTAAAAGCAGAAAAAAACCTTGTTCAGTATCAAAAATATAAGTTGAAAAAGGTGGATTGATTTCAGCATTCCAAACTTGTGCTTTCAATAGTGTTACTTGGTCAAATATTTCTTCAAGCTTACTATTTTTAAGTTCTAAGCAAGCTGACCAATCATCAAACTGATATTTATATAAATCACCGTTATCGCTAAATTTATAACGAATATTCAAATCAGGTGTAGTTTCAACAATTTCTCGAATTGCTTTGCTGAGGAGTGGAAGATTAGATTCTTGATTTAGCTTCCATAGATTAAAGTGACGAGCTACTTGCTCTGGTTGTTGTAATTGCAACATCCAGATGCGCTCTTCGTAGTCACTAACAGACATGAGAGATGAAGTTTCGGAAAGTTGTGCCAACATAAGTGAATCCCGTTTTATAAATTAAACTATTTTGATCATTTTTCATTTCGCAAATTTTAGGCATCAGATTAAAGTTTATATAATTCATGATGTTATTTATTTGCATACGTGTAAAATCCCCAGATTTTGAATGAATTGATCACCACCTCAATGCTTTACATGTGGTAACAGGGGTTACATTTTACTTAAAACATGCTATAATTGATTCTCATTTACATCAAGATTATCATTTTTAGTAATAGCTGTAACAATAATCTATATCTTGCTAGTTGTTTTATAAAATATTGATTAGTAACGAAATTATTTTAAATTGGGACAGTTAATACCGCTTGAAAATGATTTTAAAGACCCATGAATATTGATCTTAATTCATTGTTCTTGGGAGAGCTTGCTATTTACTTACGACAAAATTAAGGAATTTTCATGAGAATATTCAATCATGAAAGGTCAATAAACACATTAAATATTGAACATATTTTCAATCATCATTTTTGTATGCAGCTCGATTTGCGATTCTTTTCAGCTTTATCGCGTATTAGTGGGGCATGCCCCTAATGCAACTGGGCTTATTCTGTCTTTTTATTGTTTTATGTATCGCTTCATTGTTGCTCGGTGCTGAGCAAATTGAATGGTCTGCATTGCTTTCATTTTCTGGAGATAGCTGGCTGACGCTCACAGCTAGCCGTATACCTCGTTTGATTACGATTGTGCTAACGGGTATTGGATTGTCAGTCTGTGGTGTCATTTTACAGCACATTGTTCGTAACAAATTTGTTGAACCTGGAACCTCAGGTGGTTTAGATGCGGCCAAACTGGGTATTTTGGTGTCATTAACTTTAGTTCCAGTGACGAGTACGTTCAGTAAGATGCTGTTTGCGATGATTTTTAGTTTTATCGCCAGCTTAATCTATATTGCGATTATTCGCCGTATCCGTTTTAGAAATACGGTATTAGTTCCTGTGATCGGTCTAATGTATGGCAGTGTGCTGAGTGCATTAGCTGAATTCTATGCTTATAGCACCAATATTTTACAAAGTATGCAAGGGTGGCTTATGGGGGATTTCTCAAGAATCGTCCAAGGTCATTATGAAATCATTTACATCATTTTTCCGATTGTTTTATTGACTTATTTGTTTGCTCATCGCTTTACCGTGATTGGAATGGGTGAGGAGATGGCTTCGAGTTTAGGATTGAGTTACGCCGTTATGGCTGCTACAGGATTAATACTCGTTGCGATTACTGTGTCAACAACGGTCATTACTGTCGGAGCAATTCCTTTTGTTGGGCTCGTTGTTCCAAATTTAGTTGCACTTAAATACGGTGAAAATTTAGCTAAAACCTTACCAATCGTTGCATTAGGTGGTGCTTCATTATTATTGCTCTGTGACATTATTGGTCGCTCAATCATTTATCCCTTTGAAGTTCCAATTGGGCTAACGGCTGGAGGTGTAGGAGGCGTTATCTTCCTGATCCTTATTTTGAGAGGGCTTCGATAATGCGTAAGGCGAAGCTATGGATCGTTTTTCTGATAGTGCTGTGTCTAGCTCTAGTGTTTGTATTCCTAAATTCGGGATTGGATTTCGATTATGTCATTCCTAAACGGCTTGTTCGTCTTGCAACAATTGTTCTAGGCGGTATTTGTGTTGCAGTTTCCTCGATCGTTTTCCAGACAATAGTTGGTAATCGTATTTTAACCCCTTCAATTATGGGCTATGAAGCGATTTATTTATTGTGGCAGGTTTTACTGCTGTTTGTTCTCGGGACGCAAGGATTAACCTTATTGGGGTTAAATGGCAACTTTTTTATATCTCTTATTTTGATGCTGCTCTATTCGTGGGTGATTCATAAGTGGTTATTACCATTCGGTCGAAACGATGTCTTTTTGCTATTGCTACTGGGTTTAGTTCTTACGATGGTCGTTGGAACGATTAGTCAATTTATTCAGCTTAAAATCAGTCCAGGGGAGTTTTCTGTTTTCCAAGGGTTTAGCTATGCCACGTTTAATCGCTCCCAACCAGAAACACTCTTTTATTCTTGTTTAGCTGTAGCAGTGGTTTTATGGCTGGGCAGAAAAACATTGCCTGTGCTGGATGTTCTAGTTTTAGGTCGTGAGCAGGCGAAATCACTTGGAGTTGACCATCATCGTTATGTCAGCTTTTATTTGGCAATGATCGCGATTCTGGTCGCAGTATCTACAAGTTTGATTGGCCCTACAGCATTTATGGGCGTATTTGTTGCAAATATCGCCTATGCATTGGCGGGCAATTATAAGCATAAATTAACCTTACCCCTCGGATGTGCAGTCACGATAGCCATCTTTATTGCGGCTCAAATTTTGGTTGAGCATGTTTTCAATTACAAAACGACTGTCAGTATTCTGGTCAATCTCGTATGTGGTATCTATTTCCTTACGCTGATGGTTCGTGCCAGAGGTGTTACATGATTCAGGTCAAGAATATTCATAAATCCTATGGCGCAAAGCCTGTACTTTCTAACGTAAATGTTGAGTTTCCTACACAGCAAGTGACGTCACTGATTGGTCCAAATGGTGCGGGAAAATCGACTTTACTCATGATGATGGCACGTTTAGTTGAACCAGATAAAGGTGATATTTTTTTAAATAATCAAAATATTGCCAATATAAGTACAGCGGCATACGCCAAGAAGATTGCAACTTTACGCCAAGCCCCAGGATTTAATCTGCGTTTAACTGTAGAGGAATTGATTTCATTTGGTCGATTCCCATATAGCCGTGGCGCTTTAACTGAGCAAGATCATCAAATCATTGATGATGCGATTGCGTTCCTTTCTTTAGAGCCATTACGTAAATCTTATATTGATGAAATTAGTGGCGGTCAACGGCAAATGGCTTTTTTAGCGATGACGATTGCCCAGCAGACAGACTTACTTTTATTAGATGAACCCCTAAATAATCTCGATATGAAACACGCCGTTCAAATTATGCGTGCATTGCGACGTTTATGCGATGAACAAGGCCGGACGGTGATTTTGGTGATTCACGACATCAATTTTGCCACCAATTACTCAGACCATATTGTCGCATTAAAGAACGGCAAACTTCATTTTAGTGGACCAACAGAACAAGTCATTACAGAGGCGCAATTAACGGATCTGTATGAGCTTGATTTTGAAATTACATACAGTGAGCGTGGCTGTATGTGTAATTACTTCAACTCATTTGGAGCTTGAATAAAGATGAACTGGAAAAGAAAGTATTGGGGTTTAGCCCTAATCATAACAGCGGCTATAACATTACAAGGATGCGATCAAAAAGCTGCTGATACTCCCAAAAATGTACAGAAGTTAGCAGCACCGATCACGGTGAAGCATATGCTTGGAAGTACAGTCGTTGACTATCTTCCACAACGTGTTGCTGTACTTGATATGAATGAAGCTGATTTTCTGGATCAATTAAACATCCCGATCCTAGGGATGCCAAAAGATTATGTTCCGCACTTTCTGGAAAAGTATAAAAGTGATAAGCAAATTCAAGATTTAGGTGCAATTGTACAGCCTAATATGGAGCGAATTTATGCACTAAAACCAGATTTGATCTTGATGACACCATTGCATGTTAATCACTATCAGGAGTTATCTAAGATCGCTCCAACCATTCATTACGACATTAATTTTAATGATAGTGAGAGTAATCATATCAATCTCGTTAAAGATCATTTGATGACTTTAGGTCAAATATTC